>JAUWAD010000035.1 GCA_030602225.1 Bacillota bacterium
TATGGAGAAGCCTATATGGTAGCCTCCTGAAGAAGGCAGTACCTTTATTAGTCATGCCTTCAGGCACTAAAACCATATAGGCAGAGGCTCCATGTCAATGGCAAATCGGAAACAACGAAATATATTTTTTATACTAAATGCGACAACTTACTTGACAAACTCCGCGTAGTATGCTTTATGAATACGCTCTGGGAAATGTATAATTTATTTAATTTAATTTTTATTTTCTTTTTCACTTATGTTTATATATTACCTATAAACTTTCAATCTTTAAGTGTATAATATGACTTTTGTGACTTTCATTTTTATAAATAGTATCATCAAGTTATCGTGCGTAAATTACCTTACTATTACATTCTCTTTACCCGTTTCCTACCTAAATTTACGCACGATTATTTTACGCAATGCGTAAAAGTGCGACAATCTTTACACACAAGCAACTATTTTTAGCAACAAATAGCCATATTATAATTTTGGAGTCACTTTGTTTGTTTTTTATGTTCTTTTCCCAGAACACTATATATAGTTAATTTTATCAAGTTGTACACTATATATAGTGTGTTTTAAGCAAAATAATAGAGCCACATTTCTGTGACTCTATCAATTGAAATCTTATCCAAATTATCTCTTACTAAATTGTGGACTTCTTCTTGCTTTCTTAAGACCATATTTCTTTCTTTCCACCATTCTTGGATCTCTTGTAAGGTGTCCAGCTTTTTTAAGTAAAGGTCTAAGTTCTGCATCTGCCTCTAAAAGAGCTCTTGCTATACCGTGTCTTATAGCTCCTGCTTGTCCTGTGAATCCTCCACCATGAACATTTACAAATACATCATACTTATCAGTAGTTTCAGTAATTGTCAAAGGCTCTTTTGCAACTACTTTAAGAGTTTCGTAGTTGAAGTATTCATCGATATCTCTATCATTAATTGTTACTTTACCGTTTCCTGGTAATAATCTAACTCTTGCAACAGAAGTTTTTCTTCTTCCAGTTCCCCAAAATTGTGCTACTGCCATTTAAAGTCCTCCCTTCTTCACCTAATTAAAATTCGTATACTTCTGGCTTCTGAGCTTCATGTCCATGCTCAGTACCACTGTATACTTTTAATTTTCTATACATACTTCTACCAAGACTATTTTTTGGAAGCATACCTTTAACAGCTAGCTCAATAATCTTCTCTGGATTCTTTTCCATTAGTGTTGCGTATGGAACTTGTCTAAGTCCTCCAGGATACCCAGTGTGGTAAGTGTAGTTCTTTTGGCTTAATTTTTTTCCAGTTAATTTTATTTTATCAGCATTTATTACGATTACGAAATCACCTGTGTCAACGTGTGGTGTATAGATTGCCTTGTTCTTTCCTCTAAGGATTGTTGCGATCTCAGTAGCTAATCTTCCTAATACTTTTCCTTCAGCATCTATAATATACCATTTTCTTTCAATTTCATTTGGTTTTGCCATATAGCTTTTCATCTATTTCCCTCCTAGCAACGACATTTATACGATTTAAGTGAATGTTTACTAAAAAGTTTCCGGGCTTCTTTTTAAACACTCTTATATATTCTAATACAAGTAAATATCAATGTCAATAAGGATTTTACTTGTAGAATACTTTTTCTAAAAATAATCCTTGAGCTGGTGCAGTATGTCCAGCACAATTCCTGTTTTCCTGTTCTATTATCCACGGTATTGAGTCTACAGGTCTTAAACCTGCACCAATTTCAATTAAAGTTCCCACCATAATTCTTACCATGTTTCTAAGAAATGAGTTTCCTTCTACTGTAATATCTATAATCTGGCCTTTTTGTCTTATGTCTACTGAGTAGACAGTTCTAACTGATGTCTTGATGGAACTTCTTCTTCCTCTAAATGACTTGAAATTATAAGTACCAATATAATCCTTTGCTGCTTCTCTCATCTTATCTAAATCCAAAGGATATGTCACATGATAAGAAAAATTCCTGATTAGTGGTCTTTCAACCTCTCCAGCATATATCCTGTATCTGTATCGTTTATGACTTGCACTAAACCTTGAATGAAAATCGCGATCAACTTCCTGGGAAGATTGAACCCTAATATCATCAGGAAGAACATTATTTAATGTAAACTTAAACTTATCCCCTGGTATCGTAGAGTTTGTGAAGAAATTTGCTACCTGTCCCAGAGCATGTACCCTTGCATCAGTTCTACCAGATGCCTTAACTGTAATACTCTCACCGGTGACAATCTTAATTGCCTTTTCCAACTCTTCCTGTATGGAAGGATACTTCTCTTGAGCCTGCCATCCATTGTAGTTTGTTCCATCATACTCTATTACTAACTTAATGTTTCTCATTAGCTCACCAAATACCTTGTGGAGATAATTAATCCAAAAAATACAACCATACTTGCTAAAACCACATAATCTCTACTTCTAAACTTCAGCTCATTTAGTCTGGTTCTACCATCTCCCCCTCTATAGCATCTTGCCTCCATGGCAGTGGCCAACTCATCTGCTCTTCTAAATGCATTTATGAAAAGAGGAACCAATAATGGAACCAGATTCTTTGCTCTATTTAATATATTCCCAGACTCGAAATCAGCACCTCTTGCCATCTGAGCCTTCATTATCTTATCTGTTTCTTCCAACAATGTGGGAATAAATCTCAATGCAATTGTCATCATCATTGCCAACTCATGGGCTGGAAGTCCAATCTTCTTAAATGGAGAAAGTAATCTTTCAATTCCATCAGTCAATGCAATAGGTGATGTGGTTAGTGTAAGTAGAGATGTTCCTGTGATAAGGAAAACCAATCTTAATGCCATAAATACAGATTGCCTTAAACCTTCCTTGGTTATGGTAAGAGGACCAAGCTCTAGGAGTACCTCTCCCTTTGTTAGAAAAAGATTAATAGCAAATGTAATAAGGATTATAAACATAAGAGGTTTTAATCCTTTTATTATAAACTTCAAAGGTAACTTAGCAACAGATATGATGGTACCTATAAAAGCTACTATTAATACATAAGGCCAAAAAGATGTCACAAAAAATAACGATGCAATAAACATGGCAACAACCACTATTTTCACCCTTGGGTCTAACTTATGAATTATTGATGTTCCTGGGAAATATTGTCCAATAGTTATATCTTTAAGCATCCCTATTACTCCTTAAATATTTTAATATCTCTTCTTTAGCCTCTTCTATAGTTAATACATCATCTTTCACATTATGTCCCAAGGCTTTAAACCTTCTCATGAACTTGGTTATCTGTGGTATGCCAAGCCCCATGGACTCTAATTGGTCAGCATTACTAAATACTTCTCTAGTACTTCCTGCCATGGCTACTTTACTTTTGTGCATGACAAAAATCCTGTTAACCAATCTAGCAATGTCTTCCATGCTATGCGAAACAAGGATGATAGTAATATTTTCTTTCTCATATAGTTTTCTTATTTCATCCAGGATCTCATCCCTACCTCTTGGATCTAATCCTGCAGTAGGTTCATCAAGGACTAATACCTTTGGCTTCATTGCAACGACACCTGCAATTGCAACTCTTCTCTTTTGACCACCTGATAACTCAAAGGGTGATCTATCCTTAAGGGTTTCAAAATCCAAGCCAACTAACCCCATGGCATTTCTAACTCTTTCATCAACCTCTTCATCTGATAAGCCAAGGTTTTTTGGACCGAATGCTATGTCCTTATATATGGTTTCTTCAAAAAGTTGGTGCTCAGGATACTGAAACACAAGCCCTACCTTCTGTCTTACTTCCTTCATTTTAGTCTCTTTGCTAGAAAGGCTCTTACCATCGATTATTATTTCACCTGATGTGGGCTTAATAAGTCCGTTTAAGTGCTGAACCAACGTTGATTTTCCTGAACCTGTATGACCTATTAGTCCAATAAAATCCCCTTCATTAATTTCCAGATTAACATCATCCAGAGCTTTTTTTTCAAATGGAGTGCCTGGATTATAAGTATAATTAACATTCTTTAGTTGAATAATCATAGTAAATTAACCAGCTCCTCCACTGATAAGACATCATCTCTAAATGTGTACCCTTCATTATTAAGCTCAAAAACCAACTCGGTAACCTGAGGTACATCAAGTCCCAGTTCCTTTAACCTTTCAACCTGTCTAAATATCTCCTTTGGAGTTCCAAGCATAACTGCTTCTCCTTCGTTTAAAACCATAACCCTATCTGCTTCAACAGCCTCATCCATAAAGTGAGTGATAAGTATGATTGTTTTACCTTTTTCTTTATTTAACTTCTTTATGGTATCCATAACTTCCAGTCTTCCCACTGGATCAAGCATGGCTGTAGGTTCATCAAAAATAATACAATCTGGTTCCATGGCCAATATCCCTGCGATTGCAACACGTTGCTTCTGTCCCCCTGATAAAAGGTGTGGCGCATGGTTTTTATATTCTGTCATTTCTACCGTTTCCAAAGCATCGTCAACACGCTTTCTCAATTCCCTTTGAGGTATCCCCAAATTCTCCGGTCCAAATGCCACATCTTCCTCAACTATTGTGGCTACTATTTGGTTATCTGGATTTTGGAAAACCATACCTGCAGTTGATCTAATATCCCAAATTTTATCCTCATCTCTAGTATTTAAGCCATTGACAAAGATCTCACCTTTAGAAGGCATAATCAGTCCATTTATCATTTTTGCCAATGTAGATTTCCCAGAACCATTATGGCCTAATACAACCAAGAATTCTCCCCTAATAACATCAAGGGAAAGATCCTTTACGGCAAGTTGAATGCTCTCATCAATAAATGAGCTATATTCAAAACTAACATTCTCAATTTTTATCATTATATCTTCGTTCATCTTATACCTCTATAGAATATTTATAATTTCCTTCCTTAATATAACATATGAATACCCTTAATTCAATCAAGCATTCAATTAAGGCTGGTAATTTGAAGTTTAAAACTAAAGGGACTAAGCTCATACTTAATCCCCCTCCCTTTATACTAGTTCTAATATAGCTATCTCTGCTCCGTCTCCACGACGAGGACCCATTTTCAATACTCTTGTATAGCCACCATTCCTATTTGCATATTTTGGAGCTATTTCATCGAATAATTTCTTTACTACATCTTCATCGTATATAAAAGCTAAAGCCTGTCTTCTAGCATGTAGATCTCCTCTTTTACCAAGAGTTATCATCTTCTCTGCCATTCTTTTAGTTTCTTTAGCTCTAGTAACTGTAGTTTCGATTCTTTCTTCTCTTAATAATGATGTGACTTGATTTCTCAACATCGCTTTTCTATGAGCTGTAGGACGACCAAGTTTTCTTAATGTTGTCACATTTATCCCTCCTTCTTGCTTAAATTACTCATCACTGTTTTTAAGACCTAATCCTAATTCAGCAAGTTTTCTTTGGACCTCTTCTAGAGACTTTTTCCCTAAGTTTCTTACTTTCATCATATCGTCTTCAGTTTTTTGTGTGAGTTCTTCAACCGTATTAATTGCTGCTCTCTTAAGACAATTGTAACTACGTACAGAAAGGTCTAATTCTTCTACGGTCATTTCCAATACTTTTTCTTTCTTATCTTCTTCCTTTTCTACCATTATCTCAACATCACTAACATGTTCAGTTAAGCCAATAAATAGATTAAGGTGCTCAGTCAAAATTTTAGCTCCTAATGAAGTAGCTTCATCAGCGCTCATTGTACCATTGGTCCAAACTTCAAGTACTAATTTATCATAGTCTGTGATCTGGCCAACTCTAGTATTTTCAATATGGTAATTAACTTTAGTTACTGGAGTGAAAGATGAGTCCACTGGAATAACTCCCACAGGTTGTCCATCCTTCTTGTTCTTTTCTGCAACTGAATAACCACGACCTTTAATAAGCTCAAGTTCAATATAAAGTCTTCCGTCCTCATTAACTGTTGCTATATATTGGTCTGTATTGATTATTTCAACTTCCATTCCTGTTGCAATATCACCAGCTGTTACCACCTGTGGCCCTTCAACATCGATTATCATTGTTATAGGTTCCTCAGAATGCATTCTAGCTGAAATTTCCTTGATGTTTAGAATAATTTCAGGAACATCTTCTAATACACCAGGTATGGTTGCAAACTCATGTAATACCCCCTGAATTTTTACAGAAGATATTGCTGCACCAGGTAATGATGAAAGCAATACTCTTCTTAAAGAGTTACCTAAGGTTGTACCGTAACCCCTCTCTAAAGGATCTACTACAAACTTACCATAGCTTCCATCTTCACTTAATTCCATAATTTCAATTCTAGGTTTTTCAATTTCTATCATTAATCAAACCCTCCTTGATTTTTATATAGTTTTACCGGACGAGGGCAACTGATACTGTTATATCAATTATTTAGAATATAACTCTACGATTAGATGTTCTTCAACTGGAATGTCTATATCTTCTCTAGTTGATTCAGCTACGATTGTTCCTCTTAATTTCTCAATATCTATAGTTATCCATGGCACTGTGTTTCCATTGTGGTTCTCAGCAATAGCTTTGAACTTTTCACTTCCACGGCTTTTTTCTTTAACTTCTACAACATCTCCAACAGTTGTTAAAAGTGATGGAATGTTTACTTTGTTCCCGTTTAATAGGAAATGACCATGAGTTACAAGTTGTCTAGCTTCTGCTCTTGAAGCAGCTAAACCCATTCTGTAAACAACATTATCTAAACGAGACTCTAATATTTTAAATAGGTTTTCACCTGTGATACCCTTCATCTTATCTGCCATTAAGAAATACTTTGACATTTGAGATTCTGAAATACCATAGAATCTTCTTACCTTTTGCTTTTCTCTTAACTGCACTCCGTATTCTGTTACTTTCTTTCTAGATTGACCGTGTTGTCCAGGAGCAAAATTTCTCTTATTCAATGCACATCTATCAGTGTAGCATCTGTCTCCCTTAAGGAATAGTTTAGTTCCCTCTCTACGGCACAATCGGCATACTGGCCCTGTATATCTTGCCATCCTTAATTACACCTCCTATTATACTCTTCTTCTCTTCGGTGGTCTACAACCATTGTGCGGAATTGGGGTAACATCCTTAATCATGCTAACTTCTAGCCCTGATGCTTGAAGTGATCTGATTGCTGCCTCTCTTCCTGATCCAGGTCCCTTAACGAAAACCTCTACTACCTTTAATCCATGTTCCATAGCTTTCTTAGCTGCTTCCTCTGCACATTGCTGAGCTGCATAAGGAGTGGATTTTCTTGACCCTCTGAATCCTAACTGACCAGCACTTGCCCAGGAAATTACATTTCCTTGTGTGTCAGTTAATGTTACCATTGTATTATTAAATGTTGAAGAAATATGAGCTTGTCCTCTTTCGATATTCTTACGTTCTCTTCTTCTAACACGTGTTGCTTTACCTTTTTTTGGTGCCATCTAGTTCCCCTCCTTTACCTACTTCTTCTTAGAAACAATTCTTCTTGGACCTTTTCTAGTCCTTGCATTAGTCTTTGTTCTTTGTCCTCTTACTGGAAGACCTCTCTTATGTCTTAACCCTCTGTAACAGTTGATTTCTTTTAATCTCTTTATATTTAAAGCGATATCTCTTCTTAAATCTCCCTCTACATGGTAAGTATCAATTACTGCTCTTAAGTTTGAAACTTCAGTTTCAGTAAGATCTTTTACTCTAGTGTCAGGATTAACTCCAGCCTTGCTTAGAATTTCGTTTGATCTTGTACGACCAATTCCGAAAATATATGTCAAACCAATTTCAACTCTCTTGTCTCTTGGTAAGTCTACGCCTGCAATTCTAGCCATTAACGTCTACACCTCCTATTTTAAAATCCTTATTAACCTTGCTTTTGTTTATGTTTAGGATTTTCACAGATAACCATTACTCTTCCTTTTCTTTTAATGATTTTACATTTTTCACACATCTTCTTAACAGATGGTCTCACTTTCATAATAATCCCTCCTATGCTACTTGTTTCGCCAGGTTATCCTGCCTCTTGTTAAATCGTAGGGCGATAGTTCAACTGTTACAGTATCTCCAGGAAGGATTCGGATGTAATTCATCCTTAATTTCCCAGAAATATGGGCTAAAATTTCGTGTCCATTTTCAAGCCTTACTTTAAATATGGCATTAGGTAGTGCATCTACCACCGTACCTTCAACCTCTATAACATCTTCTTTTTTAGCCATTGGATTTCGAACCTCCTGTTCAACTTAATATTAGAAACTCTTATTGAAAGGTTCTAAAATTTTCCTAATATATGAGTTATTTATCTTTACGCTATTCTCTAACTTTTCTTTGAACTCTGGTATGACAGTATTAAATACAATAAGATGTTTCATCTTTTTCTTTTTAGGACTGTCTAACTTTCGTAAGTCACCGTCAACCACATAGACAAACTGATTGTCTACTATTTCTAAGATCAAAAATATTCTGCCTTTGTCACGTCCAGCTCTTGACTTTACCACCTGACCGATGGAAATGTCACTAGTTGAATCCATTATATTCACCTCTTTAAGTTGTTAACTAAAGGTCTTCCTCTAGTTACTTGTCCAGTTCTTCAGATATTACAGTAAATACTGCATCTATTGCCTGGGTACCATCAACATTTAGCAACAGACCTCTTTGGTTGTAGTACTCTATTAGAGGCTGAGTTTGTTCCATATAAACCCTTATCCTTGTGGATACAGTTTCTTCAACATCATCGTCTCTTTGATAAAGAACACCATTGTCTTTGTCACAAATGCCTTCAACTTTTGGAGGATTGAACTTAATATGATATGTGGCTCCACATTCCTTACAAATTCTCCTACCTACTGCTCTTTCAATTAAAATATCAGCATCTGCATCAATATTAATAACTCTGTCTAGGTTAATACCCATTTTTTCCAGTTCGGAATCCAATGCTTCAGCTTGATTAACTGTTCTTGGAAAACCATCCAATAGAAAACCCTGCTTACAGTCATCCTTCAGCAGCCTATCTTTTACTATTGATACTACTAAGGCATCTGGAACCAGGAGACCTTTGTCCATGTAGGATTTAGCTTCTTGACCCAGTGCAGTTCCCTCTTTGATGTTGGCTCTGAATATATCCCCAGTAGATATATGGGGTATTCCGTATTTTTCTACTATATTTGATGCCTGAGTACCCTTACCTGCTCCTGGAGGACCTAGTAATACTAATCTCATAATCTCATCTCCTATAGTTTATTTTAAAAATCCTTTATAATGTCTCATAAGCATTTGTGATTCGATTTGCTTTACAGTTTCCAATGCAACCCCTACTACGATTATAACTGCAGTTCCACCGAAGTTAATATTCATATCAAATAATTTTGAAAGGACTATTGGCAATGAAGCCAAGATTGCTAGGGATAAACCTCCAACAAATACTATTCTATTTACTACTTTGTTTAAGTAGTCACCAGTTGGTCTACCAGGTCTAATTCCTGGAATAAATCCACCATTTTGCTGTAAGTTCTTTGAGTATTCCACAGTATTAAACTGTACTGCTGTATAGAAATATGTGAAGAATACAATTAAAAGAACATTTAATATTGAGTAAACCCATACTCCAACAGATCCTGCTGGTGTTAGGTATTTTTCTATCCATTGAGTAACTCCGCCTTGTGAGAACAAGGAGAATGTTTGAGGTAGTGCCAATAATGATGATGCAAAAATAACTGGGATTACCCCTGCCATTAATACCTTTATAGGTATATGAGTACTTTGTCCACCATACATTTTTCTACCAACAACTCTCTTGGCATACTGAACTGGGATCTTTCTCTCCCCTTCTTGTAATGCAACAACGAAAGCTATAATTGCTAACATAACCAATCCAAATAATAGTACTGTTATTACATTTAATTCTCCAATACTTACTAGTTTAACCGTACTTATAAAGTCTGAAGGTAATTTAGATATGATACCGATAAAGATTAGAAGTGAAATACCATTTCCAATTCCTTTTTCAGTAATCAACTCTCCAACCCACATAAGAAATGCCGTACCAGCAACCATTGATAAAATTACAATACTAGTTTGCATCGCATTGGTAGTTTCCAATGCACCTCTAAACAACCCGAAGGTATAACCAAAAGCTTGTACTCCTGCAAGTACTATTGCACCATATCTTGTGTAGCGATTGATCTTTTTCTTTCCTTCTTCTCCTTCTTTTGCCAGCTCTTCCAACTTAGGAATAGCAATCGTTAATAGCTGAAGGATAATTGATGCTGTAATATAGGGATAGATGTTGGTTGCAAATATACTGAAGCTACTGAAAGTTCCCCCTGCCATCATATCTAGGAATTGTAAAATTCCCCCTTGACTGGCATTAAATATATTACTGATGATCTCTTTGTTCATATAAGGTACTGGTATTGCAGCTCCCAGTCTTACAACCAATAACATTAACATTGTAAAGATCATCTTTTTTCTAATGTCTGGAATCCTCCAAGCATTCCTTAAGGTTGAAAGCATCTATATCACCTCAACCTTTCCGCCTGCAGCTTCAATTTTCTCTACTGCTGTTTTGCTGAACTTTTGTGCTTGTACTGTTAACTTCACATTTAGTTCGCCTTCTCCAAGAACTTTAACTCCGTCCTTAGCTTTTCCCTTCTTCACGATTCCCTCTTGGAAAAGCAATTCTGGGGTTACTACTGTATTTTCTTCAAATCTATTTAAATCTTCTAGATTAACTATCGCATATACTGTAGCGAAGATATTGGTAAAACCTCTCTTTGGTATTCTTCTAAATAAAGGCATTTGGCCTCCCTCAAATCCAGGTCTAACTCCTCCACCTGATCTTGCATTCTGACCTTTGTGTCCCTTACCAGATGTTTTTCCAAGACCAGATCCAGTTCCTCTACCAAGTCTTTTTCTGGCTTTAGATCCTCCGCCATCATTTGGTCTTAAATCATTTAGTTTCAATTGGTACACCTCCTTTATTAGTCTATTACTTCAACCATGTAGTCTACTTGATGTATCATACCTCTAATTTGAGGGGTATCATTCTTTTCCACTACTTGACCGATCTTCCTTAATCCAAGGGCTTTGACTGTTTTTCTGTGGGCTTCAGGTCTTCCAATAAGACTCTTAACCAGCTTGATTTTGATCATAGTCATTTTTTTCCCCCCTAACCTAATATTTCTTCTACGGTTTTTCCTCTTAATCTTGCAACATCTTCTGCACGCTTCAAGCCTTTAAGAGCTTCCATAGTAGCATTTACAACGTTTCTTGGGTTATTAGTTCCCAATGATTTTGTTCTGATATCTCTAATACCTACTAACTCACAAACAGCACGAACTGCTCCTCCTGCTATAACTCCAGTACCTTCTGTAGATGGTTTAAGTAGAACTCTACCAGCTCCATAGACACCTGTAATTTCGTGAGGGATAGTAGTTCCAACTAGAGGCACTTGGATAACGTGTTTCTTAGCATCTTGAATCGCTTTTCTGATTGCTTCTGGTACTTCAAGAGCTTTAGCCATACCAACTCCAACATGTCCATTTTCATCTCCAACTACAACTAGAGCACTGAATCTGAAGTTTCTACCGCCCTTTACTACTTTAGTAACACGGTTAATACTAACAACTCTCTCTTTTAAATCTAATTCGCTTGCATCTATATATGAACGTTCCATTTATTCCCCTCCTTCTATTAGAATTTAAGTCCAGCTTCTCTCGCTCCGTCAGCTAGCTCTTTAACTCTTCCGTGATATAAATATCCACCTCTATCAAATACCACTTCTTCAATACCCTTATCTAGGGCTTTCTTACCTATTGCCATTCCAACAGCTTTTGCTGCTTCTTTATTTTTAGTTGAAGTAAGGCCTAGTGATTTATCTAATGTAGAAGCTGCTACTAGAGTGTTCCCTGCTACATCATCTATAATTTGTGCATAGATGTGACTTCCACTTCTGTAGATATTCAATCTTGGCTTAGTAGGAGTGCCAGATACTTTTTGCCTTACTCTTATATGTCTAACTTTTCTTGTTTTATTTTTATCTATTTTCTTTAGCAAATTTGTTCACTCCTTTCTACTTACCTGTTTTACCAACCTTACGTCTGATAACCTCATCAGAGTACTTAATACCTTTTCCTTTATATGGCTCAGGCTTTCTAAAGTCTCTAATCTTAGCCGCATAGTTTCCAACTAATTGCTTGTTGATACCCTTAACAATTATCTTGTTAGGAGCTGGTACTTCTACTTCTAGACCTGCTGGATCTTCTAACTCAATTGGATGTGAATATCCAAGAGTAAGAACTAGTTTGTTACCATTCTTTGCAGCTCTGTAACCAGTACCTACGATATCTAAAGTTTTAGTGTAACCTTCTGTTACACCTACCACCATATTGGAGATCAAAGTTCTTGATAATCCGTGTAATGATTTGTGCTTTTTATTTTCTGATGGTCTTGCTACGTTTAATACTCCGTCTTCTATCTTTATTTCCATATCAGGACTTATTTGCTCTGAAAGCTGTCCTTTAGGACCTTTAACTTCAACAAAGTTCTTTTCATCAATTTTAATTTCTACGCCACTTGGTAGATTAATTGGTTTTAATCCTATTCTTGACATGAGTGCACCTCCTGTTCCAATAATCTAGCAATTTATTACCATACGTAACAAATTACTTCTCCACCCACATTTTCTTTTCTAGCATCCTTATCTGTCATAATTCCCTTTGATGTTGATAGAACAGCGATACCTAAGCCACCAAGTACTCTTGGAATTTCGTTGCTCTTAACATAAACCTTTAATCCAGGCTTAGAAATTCTCTTGATTCCGCTAATTACCTTCTCACTATTCTTTCCATATTTTAAGTCTATTCTTATTATTCCTTGTTTACCATCTTCTATAACATCAAAACCCTTGATAAAACCTTCGTTTGTTAGGATTTGAGCTAATTCTTTCTTTATATTAGAAGCGGGAACATCAACTGAATCGTGTTTCGCATTGTTTCCGTTTCTAATTCTGGTTAACATATCCGCGATTGGGTCTGTCATCATGTTTTGTTACCTCCTTTCATAACCTTAGCATTACCAGCTAGCTTTTTTAACTCCAGGGATCTGACCCTTATAAGCTAATTCTCGAAAACAGATACGGCAAATACCATATTTTCTTAAATAGGCGTGAGGTCTACCACATAGTTTACATCTATTATATTCTTGTGTACTAAACTTTTGTTTCCTCTGTTGTTTAGCAATCATTGATTTTTTTGCCAAATTTTTCCCCTCCTTTTTTACTTTTTAAAGGGCATTCCCATTTTCTCTAAGAATACTCTAGCTTCCTCATCAGTTTTAGCAGTTGTAACTATTACAACATCCATACCTCTGATAGATTCTACCTTGTCATATTCGATTTCAGGGAACATAAGCTGTTCTTTAATACCCATGGCATAGTTTCCTCTTCCATCGAAAGATGTATCACTAACGCCTCTAAAGTCTCTAACTCTAGGTAGGGCAATATTCATTAATTTATCTAAAAAGTCGTACATTCTTTCGCCTCTAAGTGTTACCTTAGCTCCGACTTTCATTCCTTCTCTTAACTTAAAGTTCGCAACTGATTTCTTAGCTGTAGTAACAAGCGCTTTTTGACCAGTGATCATTTCCAACTCTTTAACTGCTGATTCAAGAGCTTTTGGATTGTCTCTAGCTTCTCCGATTCCCATGTTAATTACAACTTTTTCCAACCTTGGAACTTCATTAACATTGCTGTAATTGAATTTTTCCATTAAAGCGTTTACAACTTCTTCTCTATACTTAACTTTTAATCTGGAAGTCATTCCATTACCTCCTCTCTACTATGATTATTTATCTAGAACTTCTCCACATTTTTTACAAACTCTTACTTTGCTACCGTCTTTTTGAACTTGATATCCTACTCTAACACCAGCTTTGTCTTTGTCACAATAAAACATAACTTTTGCTACATTTATTGCTCCTTCAAACTTAACGATTCCACCGGGACTCTTTGGTCCAGCTGGCTTCTGGTGTTTAGTAACCATATTTACGCCTTCAACGATAACTTTATCTTCTTTAGGCATAGCCTTTAATACTTTTCCAGTTTTACCTTTATCTTTTCCAGATATTACTACTACTGTATCTCCACTTTTAATGTGCATACTCTACACCTCCTCTTATAGTACTTCCGGTGCTAAGGATATTATTTTCATGTAGTTACCTCTTCTTAATTCCCTTGTTACAGGTCCAAATATACGAGTTCCTACTGGATTTTTATCATCTTTTATAATAACAGCTGCGTTGTCATCGAACTTAATGTAAGTTCCATCTTGTCTTCTTACGCCTGCTTTAGTCCTTACAACAACCGCTTTAACAACTTGTCCTTTTTTTACAACTCCACCTGGTGTTGCACTTTTAACCGTACAAACAACTACATCTCCAACGCTGGCATATTGCTTGTTTGTACCTCCAAGCACTCTTATAACTAATACTTCCTTAGCTCCGGAATTATCAGCTATTCTCATGCGGCTTTCCGTTTGAATCATTTAGAATACCTCCCTTCGCTTTAGGTCCTATTTAGCTTTTTCTATTATACCAACGACTCTCCATCTTTTGTCTTTGCTAAGTGGTCTAGTCTCCATTATTTCTACCTTATCACCGATTCCACATTCATTATTCTCATCATGAGCTTTGAACTTTGTAGTTCTCTTTAATTGCTTTTTATATAAAGGATGTGTAACAAATGTCTCGATTGAAACAACAACTGTCTTATCCATTTTGTCACTTACTACTGTACCTTGTTTAACTTTACGATTTCCTCTTTCCATTTAGAGATTAAACCTCCTTCCTAATAGATAATTCTCTTTCTCGTACAATTGTTTTTACACGAGCGATATCTTTTCTAACTGAACTTATTCTTAAAGGGTTATCTAATTGACCTGTAGCCAATTGAAATCTCAAGTTAAAAAGCTCTGATTTTAAATCTACTAATTTTGTATTTAATTCCTGATCTGACATTTGGCGAATTTCTTTAGCTTTCATTAGCTTCACCACCCTTATCTTGCGTTTCTTCACGTGTTACGAACTTAGTTTTGATTGGTAATTTATGAGCTGCAAGTCTCATAGCCTCTCTTGCATCCTCTTCAGATACACCACTCATTTCAAATAATATTCTGCCTGGTTTTACTACTGCTACCCAATACTCTGGTGATCCTTTTCCTGAACCCATACGAGTCTCAGCTGGTTTTTGTGTAACTGGTTTATCTGGGAATATTTTTATCCAGATATTTCCGCCCCTCTTAATGTATCTTGTCATAGCACGTCTTGCGGACTCTATTTGATTGGAAGTAATCCATGAAGCTTCTAAAGCTTGTAAGCCGAATTCACCATAAGTAATAGTGTTTCCTCTCATAGCTTTTCCCTTCATTCTTCCTCTATGAACTCTACGATGTTTTACTCTTTTAGGCATTAACATATTAATTTTCCTCCTTCCTACGGCAATAATCTATTCTTCTGTTGATTCTACAATCACTTTCTTTTCTACCTTTTTAGTAGGAAGAACTTCTCCTTTATATAGCCATACTTTTACTCCAAGTTTGCCATAAGTTGTGTTAGCTTCTGCAAATCCATAATCTATGTCAGCTCTTAAGGTTTGTAGGGGAATTGTACCCTCGCTATATCCTTCTGTTCTAGCCATGTCTGCTCCACCAAGTCTTCCTGCTACTGCAGTCTTAATTCCCTTTGCTCCTGATCTCATTGTTCTTTGAATTGCCTGTTTCATAGCTCTTCTAAAGGTTACCCTTCTTTCAAGTTGTGCAGCAATGTTCTCAGCAACAAGTTGTGCATCTAGCTCTGGAACTTTGATTTCTTCAACGTTAACAACAACACTTTTCTTTGTCATTTTCTCGATAGCTACTCTTAACTCTTCAACTCCTGATCCACCTCTACCTATTACCATTCCTGGCTTAGCTGTGAATACAGTAACCTTGATTTTACTAGCAGCTCTCTCTATTTCTATTTTAGATACACCAGAGATAAACAGTTTTTCTTTGATGTATTCACGAATTTTAAAATCTTCTACTAAATACTCATTAAAAGTCTTCTTGTCAGCATACCATTTTGAATCCCAGTCTTTAATAATACCGACCCTAAGACCATGTGGGTTAACTTTTTGACCCATTAACTATCCCTCCTTTTCTACGCACGTTCTTTTACTACTACTCCAATATGACTACTTCTTTTTATTATCGGATATGCCATACCTCTTGCCTTAGGTCTAAATCTTTTCATCCTTGGACCTTCGTTAGCATATGCTTCTGATACAATAAGATTGTCTCTATCTAAGTTAAAGTTGTTTTCAGCATTTGCAACAGCAGATTTTAATACTTTTTCAAGAGCTTTTGCACCTTTTTTAGGTGTAAACTTCAATATTGAAAGAGCTTCATCTACTTGCTTGCCTCTGATTTCATCACAAATGTAACCAACCTTAAGCGGTGAAATCCTAACATATTTAGCTATAGCTTTAGCTTCCACGATTCTAACCTCCTTCATATTACCTTCTTACACCTGATGATTTTTCGTTCTTATCTACATGGCTTCTGAATGTTCTTGTAGGAACAAACTCACCTAATTTATGACCTACCATATCTTCTGTTACATATACTGGAACGTGCTTTCTTCCATCATGAACTGCGATAGTGTGACCTACCATCTGAGGGAAAATAGTTGAACGACGTGACCAGGTTTTTATAACTTTCTTATCGTTTGTTTCGTTTAGAGCCTCCACTTTTTTAAGTAGATGATCATCGATAAATGGTCCTTTTTTAAGGGATCTACCCATATTTTTTTCCTCCTTTCAGAAGTACTATTTCGTTCTTCTTCTTACGATATATTTATCAGATTTCTTGTTTTTCTTTCTAGTCTTGTATCCAAGTGCTGGTTTACCCCATGGTGTTGATGGTGCTGGCATACCAATCGGTGCTCTACCTTCTCCACCACCGTGTGGGTGATCTACTGGGTTCATGGCAGTACCTCTAACAGTTGGTCTGATACCCATATGTCTTGAACGTCCTGCTTTACCTATAGTTATGTTCTCATGATCGATATTTCCAACTTGTCCAATTGTAGCTCTACATTCAACTGGTACTAATCTAAACTCTCCTGAAGGAAGTTTTAGCTGTGCCATTTTCCCTTCTTTTGCCATAAGCTGAGCTTCTGCTCCGGCTGAACGTACCATTTGAGCACCTTTACCAGGCTTTAATTCAACATTGTGTACAGTTGTACCCACTGGGATATCTTTTAGTTTAAGTGCATTACCGATTTTAATATCAGCATTTTCACCTGATTCAATCATATCTCCAACCTTGATGTTGTGAGGAGCTATAATGTATCTTTTCTCTCCATCAACATAGTGAATTAGAGCTATGTTTGCTGTTCTGTTTGGATCGTATTCAATAGCTGCTACTTTTCCTGGAATACCATCTTTATTTCTCTTAAAGTCGATTATTCTATATTTCTTTTTAGCCCCGCCACCTCTGTGACGAATGGTTATTCTACCTTGTGAGTTTCTTCCGCTGAATTTATTTAAAGTTACCACTAATGACTTTTCAGGCTCTTTTTTAGTGATTTCTTCAAAAGTTGACACTGTCATTTGTCTTCTAGCAGGGGAAGTAGGTTTGAATTTCCTAATACTCATTGGTTTTCCCTCCTTTTATCTTCCTATTATTCCATACCTTCGAAGAATTCAATCTTCTTAGAGTCATCTGTTAACTTAACAATTGCTTTTTTCCAGCTAGGTCTTCTACCACTGTGAATTCCTTGTCTTTTCATTTTTCCAAGCATGTTCATAGTGTTTACTTTCTCAACCTTCACACCAAATATAGTTTCAACTGCTTTTTTAATTTCAGTCTTATTTGCTCTTTTATCAACAACAAATGTATATTTGTTTTCATTCATATCTTCCATACTTCTCTCAGTAATTATCGGTTTAACGATAATATCGTGTGGAATACGCATTATGCATACACCTCCTCGACTCTTTTAACAGCCTCTTTCGTTATAATAAATGAATTGTACTTTAGGATGTCATATACATTTAAAGTATTTACGTGAGTTGTTTCAACTCCAGGAATATTACTTGCTGATTTCATTACGTTGAAATCTTTAGTATCCATAACTATAAGAGCTTTTTTATCAGCTTTTAAATTAGTCAATACTTTTACCATATCCTTTGTCTTTGGAGCATCAAATCTTAATTCATCAACTACGATGATTTCATTTTCTACTACCTTGGATGTTAGAGCTGATTTCATTGCAAGTCTCTTAACTTTCTTAGGAACACTGTAACTGTAGTCTCTTGGCTTTGGTGCGAATACTACCCCGCCACCTTTCCATTGAGGTGATCTGATACTTCCTTGTCTAGCTCTACCAGTTCCTTTTTGTCTCCATGGCTTTCTTCCACCACCTCTTACTTCTGCTCTTGTTTTAGCAGATTGAGTTCCTTGTCTTTTATTGGCAAGTTGGTTTTTAACCACTTCGTAAACAACATGCTCATTTATTTCTACACCGAAAACATTTTCGCTTAATTCCATTTCTTCAACTAGTTCACCTAGCATATTATATACATTAACTTTAGGCATTTTGCATCCTCCTTTCCGCCTGGATTATTACTTTTTAACTGTTGGTTTAATAGATACAAGGCCTTTTTTAGGTCCTGGAATTGCTCCTTTGATAAGAATCAGATTCTTATCAGCATCTACTCTTACAACTTCAAGGTTTTGAACTGTAACTCTTTCATTTCCCATTCTACCTGCCATTCTGTGCCCTTTAAATACACGTCCTGGATAAGTACCAGCTGACATACCACCTGGCATTCTATGGAATTTAGAACCGTGAGTTTCTCTACCTCTACCAAAACCATGTCTCTTGATAACACCTGCTGTACCTTTACCTTTAGAAGTTCCGGTTACATCAATCATGTCACCCTGTGCGAAAACATCAACTTTGATTTCTTGTCCAATTTCATAATCATCTGGATTTTCTACGTGAAATTCTCTTAAAAACTTTCTGTATGCTACATTTGCTTTATCAAAATGCCCTTTAATTGGTTTGTTAACTCTTCTTTCCTTCACATCACCAAAACCAACTTGAATTGCATTGTATCCGTCTTTCTCAACGGTTTTCTTCTGAACTACGAAAAGCGGACCAGCCTCAACAACAGATACAGGAACTACAGTTCCGTTCTCTAAAAATATTTGAGTCATTCCTACCTTTCTACCTAACATATTCTTCATCTTTACACCTCCGACCTTATAGCGGATTACCTATTGGCAATCATACAAGTTAATTATAATTTTATCTCTATGTCTACACCTGCAGGTAAGTTCAACTTCATAAGTGAATCTACCGTTTTTTGATTAGGGTTAAGGATATCTATAAGTCTCTTGTGAGTTCTTTGTTCAAATTGCTCTCTAGAGTCTTTGTACTTATGAACAGCTCTAAGGATTGTTACTATTTCCTTTTCTGTTGGCAATGGAACTGGACCTGAAACAGTCGCTCCTGTTCTCTTAGCTGTTTCTACGATTCTTTGAGCTGATGAATCCAATAGCTCATGATCATAAGCCTTTAACCTAATTCTGATTTTTTGTTTTGACATGTAATTCCCTCCTTCTATCGCATGTTAACACTATACATGCGACTTGAGTTTGCCGATACACCCAGCCGGGTGTTTTCTATTTTTTTAAAATTCGCAAACCCAGTCGCCCGATTTATAACCGGACATTCTCAGCAAAAATTCCCTGTAAAATACAGCAACCTTTTGCATCATCGCAATGTCATAAATTTAAACACTAGTATAGTTTACACCAATTACTACTAAAATACAAGTCTTTTTTAACTTTTTCATGGTAAAAAACACATATTTTTATATAGTTTATTACGACACTAAAAGAAGGAGAAAGCTCCTTCTTTTAAGTATCGCAAATGTGACTTATTCTTATTCGTAAACCTTAGTTACAACTCCAGCTCCAACTGTTCTTCCACCTTCTCTAATAGCAAATCTTAATCCTTCTTCCATTGCTATTGGAGTGATTAGTTCAATTGAGAATCTTGCGTTGTCTCCTGGCATTACCA
>JAUWAD010000003.1 GCA_030602225.1 Bacillota bacterium
GTAGCTTTAAAAAGCCCTAGCTATATTTTAAAGGAAATAGATCTATTTATGAAAATAATATGGGAGGTAGTTTATGATAAATTTGTGCATTTACAGCATTTCCATAACTCTTGGTCCCATATTATTTCTAGGGACATAGCCATCAGAACTTTGACCCTCGATGGCGTCCTTAATTTTTGTAAGTTCCTCTTGATTTAAGGGTGCATTAAGAGTAAGTACTGCAACTCCCATTAGCTCCCCGTCAATTACTTCTACATCAAACAGATATTTTTGCACCTTTGCATTTACCGTATCAGGTTCATCATAATAATCCATCATGCCCCGCTTTTCACTATCCAAGCGATGGTTGATAACGGCAGTTCGGATTTCATCTTCGAATTCCACAAGTTCTTCAGGGTACACATCTATTTCATAATCTACCTGATATAAATCCCCATAGTCATTTTCATCCTGGTAGGTAACAGCCTTAAGGGGCATGTACAGTTTAAGCTCCTGAGGTTCTTGCAGCTCTTTGATTTTAAGCCCGATATTTTTACTCAAAATACTCTGCATTTCCATGTTATATCCGTGGTAAAGCAGATAACCTTTTGAAGTAAATGTCCCGGTTTCTCTGCCGATTTTGTCTTGACCATATGCCTTGAAATTAATATAATCTCTGAGATTTTCATCATATTCAAAGCGGCCGCTTTCGCAAATCATATATCTGCCGTATTGTTCCGAAGTGTGAATGTCGGGAAAACTTTCAAATTCGTACATACAGCCTGCCAGTGTTTTAAGTTCCTCTGCGTTGGTGATTTTTGCAAAAGCGGCAAGGTCAGATAAAGATAAAACCTCACGCTGCCCTATCTCCTTAAAAATTTCAGCAAATTGGTTGAGGGCATATAGATCTGGCTGATCCTTAACTGCCATATCAGCAAGGTTATCAGGGATATTGTGTTCCTCTACTTGCCAGTGGATTTCCCCAAGATTCTTTGCACCTAATCGCTCTAAAGCCTTGTTCAGCTCACTTTGCTCTATAGGCAGATACAGATATTCGCTATGACTTTGAGCACTCAGCAGTAAGGTAATCGGAGTATCCTCATATTGGTAATAGGGAAAGTTTCTGCCGTCATAGGTCTGTACAATCTCATTGTTGTTTCTATATACCACTCCATATGGTGTTATCACAGGATTAGGGTTTTCTGCGATCATGCTTTCAAAGTATTTTCGTCCGTCAAGGCTTTCTAATTCCTCTGTACTGACTGCCATTTGCTCCGTTAGGTACATCTGCCTGCCTACGGCATTTAAGTCGCTAAAATCGGCTACAAGGCTGTAACAGTGGGTATTAAAGCTGAGGTTAATAAGTTCCGTCATTGTTTCAGCTTTTTCGGCATAGGTCGCTGCATAAAAGGTGGCAAGCTCCTTTTGATCGAAGCTATCCAATCGCTTCATCATGAAGTTTAGCTCATCAAGATTTACTGTTTTATCAGAGAGCAGAGTCGACAACTTTTCATCGTTATGGACATTACGGACTGTAATCACGGTTTTTGCGTTGTTGCCAATACCGAGACTGTCACATAAAACCTGCAGTTCTTTTTCCTTACTGGGAAAGGTAAAGTTTTGATAATTGTTTTCATGCATACATTGAATCATTGCTTGCATATCTTTTTCCTCCTTTGATTAATTTTTTGCATATCGGTTCTTAGACAATCTCCCTCACGGCTATAACATAAAAAGCCGTGGGATGCATAAGGGCATTCTCCACAGTTTTTAAAGGGACCAACAAGACGAGGGGGCGGATCAGGCTTGCCGGTACTTGTAAGGCTTTCAGAATCGTAACAGGCAAATTTTTTATTTCGTTTGTATTTTACAAGCATATCGTGTCCTTTCTGAAAACAAAAAAGCCGGAGAGTTAGAGTGCAATGATGCACTTTAACTCTTCGGCTATATATGTTTTTCTATAGTTATTTTATTTTATAATTCCTTTTATCATAAAATGATTTCGCATCATTTTGAGAGCTATATCTGAAAAATCACCTTCTGCATCAGTATTTTCCGCTGAAAAAGGGGTCTAAAATCGTGCATTTTTAACCCCTTTTTTTACTCGTTTTTTACCCCAAAACCACTACATGTAGTGGTCAAACTCTATATTTCGTCTTTTGAACCACTACGCTGCATCAGAATCACGCACTCAACGTGGGCAGAATGAGGAAACATATCTACAGGTTGTACTTTTGTAACTTCATAATTTTCTTTTGTTAGTATTTTAAGGTCTCTAGCTAAAGTTGAAGGATTGCATGAAACATATACTATCCTTTCAGGTGCAAGATCAATAATTGCTTCAATAACTTCAATCTCACAACCCTTTCTTGGAGGATCTACTATAACTTTATTAGCTTTGTTAATCCCAATTAACTTAGGTAGTACTTCTTCTGCTTTTCCTAAATAAAACTCAGAATTAGTTACACCATTATTCCTAGCATTAATCCTTCCATTTTCAACTGCAGCCTTAACACTCTCTACTCCAATAACTTTCTTTACATCTTTAGCTATAAACAATGATATGGTGCCAATTCCACTATATATGTCAAAAACTATATCCTCCATTCCACACTGAAGATACTCTTTTGCTGTCTCATATAAAATCTTGGTTTGTACTCTATTTACTTGGAAGAATGAGTTAGGTGAAATATCAAACTGAAAGTCTCCAATATAATCCCTAAGATGCTCTTGTCCAAAAAGATGAATATACTCTCTACCATAGGTGAACTTGCTTTTTTCTTGATTTATATTCTGATATATACTTACAACTCCTGGGCATTCCTTGACCAATTTATGGATAAGTTCGAATTTGTTAGGTATCTGAGAAAAAGCAGTCACGATTATCAACATAGCCTCATTGTTTTCATTAGTCCGTATCCCAAGATGTTTTATGACACCTATTCCTTTTTCTTTATCAAATACCTTAATGTCGTACTCAGCAATCCAATCCTTCACTGTTCTAATTATCTGATCTGCAATCTCTGGCTGAAGATAGTCCTCCTCCAATGGGATAATATCATTTGACTTGCTCTTATAGTACCCAATCACTGCTCTTCCATCAATGTCTCCCACAGGTATTTGAGAATGATTTCTGTATCTAAAAGGATGCTTCATTCCAATTATAGGTTCTATATCAGTATCTATCCCACCTATCCTCAATAAATCCTGCTTTACTTTATTTTCCTTCCACTTCAATTGTTTCTCATACTTATAGTTAATTAAGGGAACGCCACCACCTAAAGTACCGGTATCAAAGCTAAACTCTTCTCTATCAATTGAGTATTCTATAATACTAACCAACTTTCCATTTCCGAAATTCTTCTTTTTCTCAACTAGTTCAAATTCTATTGTATCTCCAATAACTACACCCTCAACAAATACTGGAAATCCATCATGCTTTATAACTCCACTACCTTCATGGGTGAAATCTATAACTAAACCTTCATATATACTACCAATTTCCATAAAAACTAGCTCCTTTAACAATGTATTACTTATATTCTATATTATGCTACTTTCAATATCTATAACTTTCTTCAATATAATTAAAAGCACAGCTTTGAGAAAAGCCATGCTTATATCTACTACTTCTTTATAAATGTGCCTTCGTTTAATTCTTTAAAGGCAAGATTCAGTTCGGCTTTTGTATTCATTACAATTGGACCTCCCCATGCAACAGACTCATTTAGTTTCTTACCAGAAAGAAGTAAGAATCTGGCATTTTCATTTCCAGTCTTTACAACTATCCGATCCCCTTCACCAAGAAGTACTCCATTTGGATAACTTATGTATTCTTCCTTGTCTACATTGAAGTTTGCTTTCCCACGAACTAGGAATGCATATGCATTGTAATCTCTTGGCAATTCATAAATAAATTCAGAATCAGCATCCAATTCCACATCAAAAAAACTTGGCTTTGTTTCAATAGCTTCCATAGGTCCTATCTTGTCTCCATAAGTTCCAGCTACAATGTGAACTTTGTGATTACCTCCATCATATACAGGAACCATATCTCTGGTTATATCCCTGTACTTGGGTTCAGTCATCTTATCCTTGGCTGCTAAATTCAGCCAAACTTGAACTCCCAACATCTGAGGGCTTGCCTTTGGCATTTCCTGATGAAGTATTCCAGATCCTGCTGTCATCCATTGACAGTCTCCATCCCTTATGACACCCTTATTTCCTAAACTATCTCCATGTTCAATTTCACCATGAATTAAATATGTAACCGTCTCAATACCTCTATGAGGGTGCCACGGGAAACCCCTAGTATAATCGTCTGGGTTTGTTGAATCAAAGAAATCCATCATTAGGAAGGGATCAAAATCCGGTATTTCATCATGCCCAAAGGTTCTAAACAAATTAACTCCAGCCCCATCTCGAGCTCTTCTACCCATAAAATATCTTTTTATTTTTCTGTCCATGAAACTTACCTCCTTTTAAGGCTATTTACCCAAATAGATTAATTGAAATCAAATGAAAAGTTGCTATTTCTAGCAACTAAGTTAAATTCTTTATCCATTTTCTCGACTTTATAATTGGTATTCCAAGAATAGCTTTTATCACTTCTTCCAAGGTAACTAAAAGGACTACAAGATGTATTGGCCACTTAAGTAACAATGCTCCTATAAAGGCCAAAGGTACTCCTATAACCCAAACAGTGCTTAAATCTATTTTCATTGCAATTTTTGTATCTCCACCAGAACGCAATACCCCAACAATAGCTATTGTGTTATATACCCTTATGACAAAGGTCAGTCCCATTACTATAAGCAGACTTCTGGATGTGATATATAGACTTGAATCTAGATTTCTAAACAATTTTAATAATAGATCTGGACTTAAAGCCATTACAATCCCCAATACTAAACCTGAAATGGTTGAAAGCAGTATAAATCTAATTGCATAATCATAAGCTGTATTTTCATCCCCTGCTCCAACTTTAGCACCCACCATTACACCACACGCATTTGCTAATCCTCTGACTACTACGAAGAAAATATTCTGAATTGTATTTGTCAATTGGACAGCTGCAGTAGCTTCTTCACCTATTCTTGCATAGGCTGCAGCATAGAGTACTTGCCCTAATGCCCAAAATCCTTCTGTCATTACTACTGGATAAATAGTACTCAGGTACTTAATCAAGAAATCCTTATGCCAACTCATAAGTTCCTTAATATTAGCTGCCAGAATACTCCTTGTACCATATATTGAATAGAGAATAAGAAGTATTTCAATAATCCGGGCACTTAAGGTTGCTATTGCAGCTCCTTCCACTCCTAACTGAGGAAACCCAAGCTTTCCAAATATTAATAGATAATTTAAAACTGTATTTGTTCCAAAAGAAATTATTGATACTTTCAATGGGACATTAGGTCTACCCGTAGTCCTTAATGCAATGCTAAAAGCAAAGGAAATGGCAGTGATGGTATAGGATAAGGATACTATTCTCAAGTACTTACTCCCTAGGAGTATTACTTCCTGCTCCTTTATAAATAAACTTAATATCTCACCAGGAAAGAAAAATGCTGCAATTGTAAATATGGTCCCCGCAATGAAACTTAAGGTTATTGCTAGACCCATCACTTTCTTTATTCCTCCTATATCTTCTTTTCCCCAGAACTGTGCTATAAAAATGGATGAACCAGAATTTATACCAAATGTAATTAGGATGTAGAGAAAAAACACTTGATTTGCCAGTCCAACAGCAGCAATACTTGATTGACCTAGGCTACTGATCATTAAAGTATCCACCATGTTAAGTGATGATGATATCAAATTCTGCAAAGCAACTGGTATGGCTATTGCCAGCATAGATTTCATAAATATTTTATCTTTGAATAATTTCATATTTTGCCCTCACAAAAAATAAATCTCCCAATATGCAAGATATTATATTAGCATATTGGGATGGTTTTGTATAGTATCTACTACTTTAAATCTATTGAAATTTAAATACTAAGAACCTTCTCTTCCACATAGATGTTAAAGTCTTGTCCAGATATGGTCATTTTACCCGGTTCTTCAAAGCTGGCTATTATTCTAAAAAAGTTTATGTAAAGCTTGTTTTCATCTACTTTAAACTCTTCAATAGTTCCTGGAACAAATATTACCTCTATATCCTTATTTAACCTATCTTTAAGGTGATCTAGATTCATAGTCTTAATAGGTACAATCATAGCCTTCATTGTACCTCTATCATCAATCATCCACATGTTTTGGCTCCAGAACTTCCTCTCTCTTTTAGAAGACGTATTTAAAAGCTCTCTATTTGTAATAGCTGAAAGTACAGTTAGAACCGATTTTGCATCAAATTTACTATCATATAAGGCTTTCATATCCTTATGTGATGCAATCTCGTTGATATACACATCAGATATTTTTTCTCTTTGTGCTACGGAATCCCAAAAGAAGATCATCATCTCAATAGTGTCTAGTTTTACAGTAATATTTGCCATAGAACCCCTCCTATTTTTTTAAATTAATACCTTTTTCAGTTATGTCAATTATACCTTCCTTGTACAATTTTCCAACTGCTCTTTTAAATCCAGATTTACTCATCTGCAATTCCTTCTTTATCTCATTGGGGTGACTTTTATCATTAAGTGGTAATGACCCACCCTTTTCCTTAAGTTTGGTCAGTATTAATCTTGAGTCATCTTCCATTTGAACATAACCCCTTTCTCGAAGGCTTAAGTCCAGTTTTCCATCATCGTGTACCTTATTAATTCTAACTTCTATCTCATCACCCATTTCATAGACACCGAACATATTCTTCTTCTGAATAAGTCCATCATATTTGTTGTCTACTGCCACAAAAACACCAATGTCCCTATTTATACTGTATATAGTACCAACTGCCTTATCATTTTCCTTGTAAGGCGAATCTGTACTAAGATATTCCTTAACCTTCATCGTTGCAGCAATTCTGTTGCTCTTATCCAGATAAAGGGCTACTAAATAGCTCTTAAATTTATCCACTGCCCCAACAGTTTCACTAAATGGCAAGAACAGATCCTTCTCTAAGCCCCAATCCATAAAGTAACCTATCTTTGATGAGGATACTACCATAAGTTTCTTAATTTCTCCCACCTGAGCCAAAGGTTCTTTTACAGTTGCTATAATCCTATCCTTGGAATCTCTATAAATCATTACAGAAATACTATCTCCCACTTGGGCTCCTTCAGGAACCTGAGATTTAGGTAGTAATATATCGTCATCTTTTCCATTTTCCTCGTTTAGATATGCACCCACTGATGTAAATCTTTGTATTGTCAAATCTTGAATTTTTCCCAATTTAATCATAATACACCTCTTCTTTTTAATATTAATATCATACCATAAAGTATTAAATTATTAAACATTTGTTAAAAGAAAAACAGTGGTTTTCCACTGTTTTGTCTTATATCTGGTCTTCTAATCTAATCAATTGGTTTAGTGCTTCTTCCGGTAGTTTATCTCTTCCACCCTTAAAGGATTCCATGTGCTTTATAAACTCTTTTCTATAGGCAATTGAGTTTAACCACATTTCTTTGTACTTTTCGTCAAATTCTGGAGTAAACCCTTCAATATCAATTGTCTCTAAGTCTACGAAGTTGCCTAGTTTCTTAAATTTAGCCTCTCCTGTGGCAATGTCTTCAAGGATTTTCAATGTTACCTCTTTAGGTATCTTCCTGTCTATGAAATGTCCTGTATTGAATATATAGCAATCCACATTTCTATCCTGGAAAAGAGCTTTGAATTTGTCATAATCATCCTTCAAAGGATACGTTCTGAAAGGATTTGCATAGGGTTCAATAACAAGGGCATTCATATCAACATTCTTAGCCAGTTTCTCTGCTGTGGACCTCTTTGTAGCAAGAGTTGCTCCCATTACTGATGCAAGAATTGAATTATTTATCTTAATAACTGGAGGTAGTGTAGCATCCTTCATTAACCAGGCAATTGCATCCACCGGTTCATCTATCTTATTAACTCTATTCTCTGCCCATAGCTTTGATTTTACTGCCCTTCCATTACCATTTCTAATATCCTCAGTGACTATGACCTTTCTTCCTTCATCATCCAAAGTAACTCCACAGTTTTGTACAGTAAGCAAGTACTTATTAGATGGATGGGCTGTGGGATAATCTTGAGTCTTATCAAAATATGAAGGTTCCAGTGCTACAGAATACCCTTCTTTTGTTGAGATTATGTAAGCATCATCGTGTAATATTGTTATATCATATTTATCATCATGTTTTTCATGTGTAAGTGTTGACTTTCCAGATCCTGATAGTCCAAATACACCCATGGTGTATTTTCTTCCATCATTGAAATTGTATCTCTTCATCCCACCATGACAAGAAGCAAAACCATTTCTATTGGCTAGTCCCCATGCCAATGTCAAGGTGCCCTTCTTATGTTCTCCAAAATATCTCATTCCAAGTAACAATGCTGTATTATGTTCTGGATTAAATAGTGCTAACCCGTCTGGATGAGATGGAGGTAAATAATCTGGGTCTGAGAAAACATAAAGATCTCCCTCTGGATATTCTTTTGAATCCTTATACATTCTCATATACTCCTGAGTCAAGTATTGGAAGTTCAGTAGCCATGAATACATTATGTTTTCATGTGTTTCTGGAATCAATAAATGAGCTCTCACCATAAAATCAGGATGTAAACCAATGACAACCTGTGCATGATAAAGTTTTTTATATCTAGATTGATAAACAGCTTCTCTGGCAATTGTTGCCATTTCAGATTCATTTACATTTTGCTCACCAATTATAACTCTAGCACCTGCAAATCTACCTGTTACAGCTCCATCGTTAAACAATAGTATCTTTGAGTCAGTTGATAATCCCAGTTCCTCTGGTCTATACACCGGCATATCAGTAACTATAGTCCCTGGTGAGTCCTTAGCCAGTTTATAAGCTTCGCTAATGGAGTTTACCCTTACAACATTGTTTCCATAAAATGCAGTTTCAATAGTGGTTCTCAAGCAATCAATTAAATGATTCGACTTGGTTAAATCCTCCGGTTTATAATTAGTTATTGTAGACATGTCTTCCCTCCAATATTTTCCTTATAACACTGACTATTATAACATAACTGGAAATTAGTTCAAGGCAATATAATGGCAAATTTCATAAATGTTACATACTATTAAGCAAATAATCCATCCCACATCATAGGATGGATTACTCTTAAAATTTTAGTTTAGACAATTGATCAGCTAGAGTGTTGTTTATACTATCATCAATCTTTTCCTGCTTCTTAAGATAACTTTGAACTTCCTTTTTCCCAAGCTTGTTTTTCTCTTCCTTCTTTCTGTTTTCAAAGGTGGATAGCTTTTCTCTATAGCCACAGCTACAGGAGAATATCCTTCCTTCTCCTTCACCTGTAAGTTCCATCTTCTTTTTACAGTTTGGACATCGTGCGTTTGTTAATGTGGAAATACTCTTTCTATATCCGCATTCTCTATCCTGGCATACATATGATTTTCCCCTTTTGGTCTTTGCTTCAAGTAGAAACTTGTCACAATCAGGGCATTTTATCCTTGTTATATTGTCATGTTTAAAAGTTGCATCACTCTTCTTTATTTCCTCAACAACCAATTTGGTATATGATTTAATATCCTTGATAAAATCTTCCTTCTTAACTTTCCCAGCTTCAATCTCCTTCAACTTTTTTTCCCAAGTTGCAGTTAATTCTGGTGATTTCAAATCTTCTGGAGCTAACTCAAGTAGTTGTTTTCCTTTACCAGTTATGATTACTTCCTTTCCTCTTTGTTCAATAAGAAAACTCTTATATAGCTTATCAATAATATCAGCTCTTGTAGCTACAGTTCCAATACCACCAGTTTCCGAGATTATTTCTTTTAGTTCTTTCGATGCATCACCCATGAACTTAACAGGATTTTCCATTGCTTGTAATAGAGTTCCTTCATTAAACCTACTAGGTGGGCTAGTTTTACCTTCAGTTTCACTTATTGATTTTACTCTAAGCTTATCATTTACCTTTAGTTCTGGTAATAAGTTATGTTTTTCTTCATCACTTGTATTCAAAGTCTTCTTAAATCCAACTTCTTTAACTATCTTGCCTTTAGTAATAAATATTTGATCATTAATTCTTACCTTAATTGTTGTCTCCTCATACTCATAGGGAGGATAAAATACACTAATGAAGCTTCTTGCCACAAGATCAAATACTTTTCTTTCCTTGTCACTTAATTCATTTAGTCTAAGGGGCTCTTCTGTGGGGATAATGGCATGATGATCACTTACCTTTTTATTATCTACAAAGTGTTTAATTTCAGTTATATTAACCTTTAGTAATGGCTGGATCAAATCTTTATAGCTTCCAGTATTTATAGCTCTAAGTCTATCTTTAAGGGTATCTATCATATCAGATGTTAAATATTTTGAATCAGTCCTTGGATATGTTAAGACTTTGTGTTGTTCATATAGTTTTTGCATTATTGAAAGGGTCTCTTTAGGAGAATAACCAAATCTTTGATTTGCATCTCTTTGAAGTGTGGTTAAATCATATAATTCTTTTGGATATTCCTTTTTATTTTTCTTATCTACTGATATCACTTTGCCTTCTAAACCTTTAATGCTGTTTTTAACAGAATCTCTTAGTTCTTTATTAAACGTTTTTGTATCATTAGATTTAGGATCTATCCAAAGGCCTGAAAAACCTTCAAAATCAACCTTAATTCCAAAGTATGACTTTGGAATAAAACGTCTAATCTCCTCTTCCCTTTGCTGAATAATAGCCAATGTGGGAGTTTGTACCCTTCCCAAGGACAAAGGTGTATTATGTTTAATAGTAAGGGCTCTTGTGGCATTTATACCCACAAGCCAATCAGCCTCTGCTCTTGCCTGTGCTGAATTGTAAAGATTCAAGTATTTATTGCCATCTTGCAGTTTAGAAAAGCCATCTTTTATTGCCTTCTCAGTCACTGAGGAAATCCATAGTCTCTTTATGGGTTTCTTTGCCTTTGCTAATTCAATTATCCATCTAGCTACCAGCTCACCTTCTCTTCCAGCATCTGTAGCTATTATTATCTCAGTTATATCCTTTCTTTCTATCAGTTCCTTTACAGTGAAGAACTGCTTCTTACTATTCTTGATTATGTAAAGTCTCACCCTTTCTGGAATCATGGGTAGATCGTCCATATTCCAGGTTGCATAGCTTTTACTGTATTCTTCAGGATCTGCCAATGTAACCAGATGTCCTAAAGCCCAAGTTACAATATAGTTATTTCCTTCAATATAACCATTTCTGTTTTGAGAAGCACCAATGGCTTTGCTAATGTCTTTTGCTACAGAAGGCTTTTCAGCCAAAACTAATCTTTTCATATGATTTCCTTTCTTATTGGGTGCTTTTCTCAATCTCTTCTGATTTTTGAGAGAGAAATACCCATCTTTCCATCTTCTCTTCAAGGGCTATCTCAAGTTCCTTTTTATCATCCATAAGTTTTTCCAATTTTGAATACTCAGTGGAGTGAAGTATCATTTTTTCTTCTATTTCTTCTATTCTTTTCTCCAAAAATGAAATATCCCCTTCTATGCTCTCCCATTCCCTTTTTTCATTAAAAGTAAACTTTATCTTACTAGACTTCTCTCTATCCTTTTTAAAGGTTTCTTTCTTTTCTTCTTTTTCTTCCTCCTGATGATTATCCCTAAAGTACTGATAATTACCAGTAAATTCCTTTACTTGTCCATTACCCAGAACATAAACCTTATTAACCAGTTTATCCAAAAGATACCTATCATGGGAAACAATAATAACAGGACCTGGAAATTCATCAATGTAATCTTCTAACACCTGAAGAGTTTCTATGTCCAAATCATTGGTAGGTTCATCTAGAAACAATACATTTGGAGATTCCATAAGTATTCTCAACAAATACAATCTACGTTTCTCTCCCCCTGATAGCTTATTAAGAGGTGTATATTGTTCAGATCGGGGAAACATAAATCTTTCCATCATTGTAGAAGCGGAAATCCTATCTCCTAAATCTGTCAGGATAAACTCTCCACCTTCTTTTATATAATCAATAGCTCTTTGATCCTTATCCAAAAAAGGCGTTTCTTGTCTGAAAAATCCAATCTTAACAGTTTCGCCTATACTTAAACTCCCATCAGTAGGTTGTATTTCTCCACTAAGGAGTTTTAGAAAAGTTGTCTTCCCACTTCCGTTTTCTCCTAATATTCCTATTCTATCCTCCCTGGTTATTGCATACGAAAAATTATTAATCAGTATTTTGTCTTCATATTTAAATGATGCACCATCTGCCTCAATTATTTTCTTACCCAGTCTAGAACTTCCTACAGTGATATCCAACTCTTCACTCCTTGATTCCACAGTTGCTTCTTCAAGTTTTTCAAACCTTTGAATTCTAGCCTTTTGCTTAGTACTCCTTGCCTTTGCACCTTGTCGCATCCATTCAAGTTCTTTCTTATATAGTGCTTTTAACTTATTTTCCTCAGCCATCAGGAGCTCTTCTCTCTCCAACTTCTTTTCCATAAAGTAGCTATAATTGCCCTTATAGGTGTAAAGGTTTCCTCCATCAAGTTGAAATATTACATTAGTGACCCTATCAAGAAAGTATCTATCGTGGGTAACCATTATCAATGCACCTTTTCTATTTGCCAATACTTCCTCCAACCATTCTATGGTATTGTTATCCAAATGGTTGGTAGGTTCGTCAAGAATCAATAGATCAGTAGGTTGAATTAATGCTGAAGCTAAAGCAATCCTCTTCTTCTGCCCACCTGATAAATTCTTTATCTTCTGGTTATAATCAAATATCTTTAGTTTCGTAAGAATTGATTTTGCATCAGCCTCCAGTGCCCAACCATCTATATCATCCATCTTTGTGGAGATCCTGATTATTTCCTTTTCATCTATATTTAGTGAATTAATTAAATATTCATACTCCCTTAGAACTTCAAGTTTTTTCCCATGTCCCCTAAACACTTGATCTAACACTGTGGATTCTGGATCAAACTCAGGATTTTGAGGAAGATAACCTATTGTTAGATCGTTGGATTTTATTATTCTTCCTGAGTCTATCTCATCAACTCCAGCTAGTACTTTCAATAATGTAGTTTTTCCTGTGCCATTTACTCCAATTAATCCAATCTTATCGCCTTCATTAATTCCAAAGGTTATATTTTGGACTAAAGGTTTCTCCACATAGGATTTTGATATATTTTCTGCTGTAAGTAATACCATAACAATTGCTCCTTTTATCTTGTGGAATGGATGATTTTTTCACTCCATCCACCCTTTTTAAATATAAATAAACCGTATAGCACTACGATTAAATTACTAAAACTCATTGAAAACCAAATTCCAGATGGTCCAATATTAGTTAAATACTTGAATAATAATATCATTGGAATTCTAACAAGCCATAATCTTCCAATCTCCATGGCCATGGAGTACTTGGTATGTCCAGAGCCTTGGAATACCCCCTGGAATACACTAAACATACCCATTAACGGCATGGAAAACGCTATGAAAGCCATATAATTTATACCCTGAGCTATTACTTCTGGATCATCCTTGGATTGTATAAAGAAATTAACAACTGGTTCATTAAAAATTAGCATTAGGGAACATCCAATAATACCCATAGATAAGGTTAATGTACTTGCCTTTCTAAAGGATTCCTTAACCCTGTCATATTGATTAGCACCAATATTTTGTCCAACCACAGCTGTAAGAGCAGCTCCTATCCCCATTGCTGGTTGCATAATTAGGGAAGTGACTCTGTTTACCATTCCAAAAGCTGCCATTGTTGCAGTGCCATAAGAAACTATGAATCCATTTAGAATAATAAACCCAAAAGCAGCTCCAGATTGTCCAATTGTTGCAGGAAGTCCTATTTTTACAATCTTACCTATTATCTCCTTATCAAACTTGAAGTCTTTAAAGTCAGGTCTTATTATGTTATCCTTGCTTAAGATAAGTTTTAATCCATATACTGCAAGTAAAGCTCTTGATACAAATGTAGCCCATGCTGCACCTGCTATTCCCCAGTTAAAGGTAAATATGAAAATGGGATCAAGAACTATATTTATCAAAGCTGATACTCCACTAAGTACTGTTGGTGTTACTGTATCCCCCAATGCATTTTTCATGGAGTTAATATTGAAGAACAGGAATATAAAAGGAAGTTCCAAAAAAGTAATTCTCAAGTATATATTTCCATAATTAAGAATATCTCCAGTTCCTCCCATAGCTCTAATAATCACAGGGCTCAGAATAAAACCCACTATTGAAAAAACCACAGATAATATAAGGGATATTACAATCAATTGTGCAGAATACCTCTTTGCTTCCTCCTCGTCTTCTCCTCCAATAAGCTGAGACAGTATTGAGGTTCCAGCTACGCTCATTCCTATTCCTAGAGCAATAAAAAGAAAGTTCACTGGAAATACAAAGGATGTGGCTGCAAAGTGAACAGACGATAACTTACTAACCCAAATACCATCTACAAGATTGTACATGGTTTGAATAATACTATTTATCATTATAGGTACGGACAATGTCAATAGTACCTTATACATGTTTCCATTTAGAATTAATTCCTTCTTACTACCCTTCAAGGTATTTCCTCCTAATGTATATTTCGGGTTCCTAAGCTATTATACCAATAAGTCATACAAATTAGAAGAAAAAAAACAGCCTGATATTGATCAAGCTGTTTAAGGCTACTTATTTAGTACTGAGACTCTAACTCGTTTTACTATCATAAAACCAAGTAATAAGATTCCCACATAACCATTTATTACATAAATTATATTTACCAAAGTATCAAAAGGAACTCTAAGTCCAATAAATACGCCTATTACCGCAAGAACTACTGTTAGTAATCTAAATCTATTGGTCTTCTCTTCTGCAAATCTTGCAACAACTTGCCACAGTAATGGTACTGATGTTGTATAAATTCCTGCAACAACTATAAATGAAAATACTATTGCAAGCATTGGTGATATATTTTCAGCAAGTATCAAAGAAGGAACCATAGTTCCTGCCAATTGACCTATGTTTGCCATAATACCTAGGGTAATTATTACAAGACCAACGCTAAACCCTAAAGCTCCAAAGCTTGAACCCATCAGTGCTTCTCTTTTACTTATGGAGGTTTTACCCATTGCTGCCATAAATGCTGCTAACCAGAGCATGCAAAATCCAACATATGAGCCAGCTGCATAAAACCAATTTGTTGATGCCCTTTTCATGGTTAACTCTGGAATAATATCGTTTGCGGCAGCTATTCCAGATGGATTTTTTAGAATTGCTGATATACCTAAAAAAATTGTAAGTACTACTATTGCAGGACCAATCTTACCAATTATATCAACTATTCTTCCCAATCCAAATATTACAGTGGACACAGCCAATATCCCAATCATTATCCCACCAAATGAAACTGGAAGTCCATATTGTTGATTTATTGTTGCTCCTGCTCCACCTATCATTACGATAAATGACATATAAATAAATGCGATTGAGAAATAGTCATAGAATGTTCCAATGACATTACCACAGTAATACCTGTATATGTCATTCCCCTTCTCAAATCTCATCTGCTGACCTGTAAGAATGAAATCAGCACCTACATACAGGAATAATAAGAAAACAACAAGCACACCTAATATTCCACTTAAACCATAACCACTAAAGTATTGAAGTACCTCCTGGCCTGTAGCAAAACCAGAGCCAATTAAAAATGCTATGAATGCTCCAGCATAAGATATTACTTTGCTCCATCTAACATCTTTTCCCATATCCATGCTCCTATCTTTTTAATTTTCCGGGAGATTTCTCTCCCGGATTTAGTTAGAAGTACTCTACCCCTGAAACTTCAGTAGTCAATGCAGTCAGTGCTCTCTTAACAAGTTTCTCTCTTAAGTCTAGTTCAACATTTTCAGACAATGTTGGATTCCCTACTGGGTATGGAATAGCAATTGTTGGAACAATTCTGTTTGCTCCTACTGACTCAGAAATAGTTGTAATAGTTGACATGTGTACTATAGGAATGCCATATCTTTCAATTTCCTTTACCATCGTTGCACCGCAACGAGTACAGGTGCCTCAGGTGGATGTTAGTATAGCTCCATCTACTCCAGCTTCTTTAAGTTCTTTTCCTATTTCAACACCAAAGGTAATGGAATTTCCAACTGATGTCCCAGTACCAGTCGTTGTATAGAAGTACTGGTATATTTCTCCTATTTCCCCATCCTTCTCGTATTTTTTCAATACATCAAGGGGAGCAACTCTATCTGGAAACTCATTAGCATACACTGGGTCATAACCACCATGGATAGTGTAGTATCCACCCTTTAAGCTATCAATATCTTTAATATTGTACTTACCCCATTTTTGTGCACTTGCTGATTGAATTCTATCTGGATTTCCTTTTGGAACTATTCCACCACTGGTAATCAAAGCAATCTTAGCCTTCTTAATGTCCTTAATTGCAGCAGCTGGTTCAACCTTGTCAAAAACAGGCATTGGTAATTCGGTTTCAAAAGCTTCACCTTTTAGTCTCGCGACCAACATCTTAACCGCTCTTTCAGAACCTCTTTCATCTGCAAACACAGTAAGTCTCTTTCCTTGAGGGAAGTAACCTTCATCCTGTGGTAAACCCAATTCTTCTTTATTAAGTAATTTCTTGGTGATTTTTGCCATAACTGGTAGAGCATTTCTCATTCCTGCTGCAGAATCACTTACTTCAACTACGATAGCTTTTGCTTTACAGTGATCAACAGCTGGATTCTCCTTATACATACCTGTAACAACTGGTATGCCAAGTTCGTCAACTACGTAATTTGCAACACCAGCACAAGCCATACCGTATCTTCCTGCATTAAACGCAGGGCCAGCTACTACTATATCTGGATTTACTTCGCTTACTGCATCTATTATAAACTTAAGTGCTTCTTCTTCATGTTCATTAAAGTAGTTATCACCACAGATTAGGGTTGCTACAACTTCTGCTTCTCCACCTAATAGCTGCTCAAATCCCAATGCTGGTCCTACTTTTTCCATTTTCAATATAGGTTTTATATCCGCTTTTTCTTCTCCACCTATTTGACCAAAGAATTGATTAACATAATACAATACTTTATAAGTCATCTTATTCCCTCCTCTTAATAAAGTTTAACTGTTAGGTTATGATAACCTATTTCAGATGTTGAACCTATAACGGCATTAAGCTCACACTTCATACTACCATCATCATTTATACATCCTTCCCATCCACCAGCAAGTGTAGCAATTGCCTCTGGATTACCTAGTACCTTCTCAGCTGGAGGTAAATTGACAACATGACTTACATTACCTGCTGAAACAACAGCAACAGCTTCCTTAGTAGTATCAGCAAGCGGCTGGCTCATTCCATCCCATCCTGAACATTCGTCAGTTATTAGTACTGTCTTAATTCCTGAGTCCTCCAATCTCTTACAGATCATAAGTAAATCTGAATCTGGATTTCCATAACCTTCCTCAGAAATTATAACTCCATCTGCTCCAAGGCTCTTACAAAGCTTTGCAGTATAGTCACAAGTTCTAAACTTACCTTCTAATGTTGTTAATTCAGGAGTTAAGATTACTCCCATGAAGTTTATATCCTTACCATGTCTGTTGTATAGGTCAATTATTGAAGAGTTATTCTGATGTTGATAAGTTGTTATCTTGTCACAAGCAGCAACACAGTTTCCACTTATTACTGCACCATCAAGTTCTTCATTTGGATGAATTAGTGTTGGTAAGATCTTCTGACTGTTCACTCCATATATATAACCATCGTGTAATAATCCTTGTGAAATTAACATTTCTACATAAAGAACCTTTGGAAGGTCAGGATACTTATTAGTTTCCTCGAATATACTTCCCATTTCATATACTTCTACTTCATCACTAGTTATGTTTCTAGCCACTTCTCCAACTATCTCAGCAGCTCTTAGTCCAGCGATTCTCACCGTTGTTTCATGGTCATGTGGTTGAAGTCCATCAACAACGCTAATATCAACAACTATATTGTATGTAGTTGAAAATGGAGTCCACTTTGCTCCTTCTCCCCACATATCAACAACACCTTCCTGGAATCCCACTATATCTCCAATTGTTACTATTGCAGCCCCACTAAGAACATTCACAACACCTGATCCCAACTGCTCCATCTTTGTAGTAACTCCTGGGAATCCATTTCCTGAACCTTCAACTTTAACTCTCGGTTCTATTACATCTTTTACTGGAATAATTCTAGTCTTATCTCCAGGTTTCGCAATGTCAACCTTCACGCTCTTAACATTTACATCCTCCATCAAACCATCGATGATAACTTGTGGGTCTATTGTTAGAAGACCATTTTCAAACTTCATTTCATTTCCTAATGCCAAATCAGTTACTTTGATTTTTCTTAATTCTAATTTCAAAATCTACACCTCCTGGATTAATTTATAGACTTTAGTCTTTCATGTTCATTTATTGCTTCGTTTAAAAGTTGTATATCTATCATTGCATAATCATCCTTATGCTGATAATCTGTTTTTCGGTTGAAAGTATTCTTTCTGTAATCTTCGATACTGTTTTCTGCAATACTTACATGGAATTCATTAAATTCTTTTTGGTAACTACTCAATAAAACTGACCTGTATGGTGAAAACATCATTCTTATGCTAGCTCCTAAAGGGTGTGTAATCAATTCATGTCCTTGATGCACCATATCCCTTACCTTTACTAATAACTCCTCAAGAGTTAACTCTAAGTAAACGCTGTTGGTGAAACTTTCCCTTACTATGGGATTATTGGTGATAATTAAGTAGTCCTTGTTCATGGCAACACTCCTCATACTATTTTATTAATTTCAGATTTCACCCTTTCTTTTGTCTATTTTTTATCAAGTTGTATTTATTTATTATTCTACATGTTTTTTAATTGTATTTCAATAGTATTTCAAAAATAATTAATAAAAAAATACCACTTAAGATTTTTCCATCTTAAGTGGTGTATTTTACAACATTTCGTTTTTTATTTTTGAAACAAACTCATCAATATGCTCTCTAGTATACTTTTCTGCCTTTTCAACATCCTTTTCCTTTATTGCCTGGAGTACTTTCCCAAGGGAATCTGTGAAAAGGGTGATATCATCAAAATACCTTTCACAATAATGCCACAGTCTTTCTGTATGATAGTGAAGGTTTGTAAGTATATCCTCTAGCCATGGATTGTCACAACTTGAAAATATGATTTCGTGAAACTCTTCATCATCATTAATGGCCTCTTGATAATCTGTTTCTATATCGTAATGCTCCAATCTTTCTACAATTTCTTCCAATCTAGCCAAGTTCTCTGGTGTTATTCTCTCCACTGCCAATCTAGTTGCAAATGGATCCAATTCCCTTGTGACTTCAAACACAGCCTTCATCTTCCTAAAATCCATAGGGGCAACTTGTGCTCCAAATCTTGGGATTATGTTAAGAAGCTTATCACTACTAAGCATTTGAAATACCTTTCTAATTGGCGTCCTGCTTATATTAAATTCCTCGGCAAGATCCACTTCATTTAGTATTTCCCCAGGCTCATATTCAAGGTGAATAATTCTAGATTTTAGTATCTCATATATCTGTTCAGTTTGTATTTTGTTTTCTTCCATAATCCTATACTCCTATATTTTGTCTTCAAGTAGTATTATAGTTGTATTTCTTAAAATGTGCAAATAAATTATAGTACTTTTGCATTACCCTTATATATCTGCCCTGTACTTGAATCCACTGTTACAATATCTCCATCCTTAAATAATGTGGTTGCATCTTCAACTCCAACCACTGTGGCCTTGTTTAAGTTAAGCCCCACAATTGCCGCATGGGATGTTAGCCCACCTTCTTCTGCAATTATAGCAGATGCTCTTTCCATAAACTTAACCATATCCTTATGGGATGCTTTGCATACAAGAATGTCTCCATCTTCAAATGTTGATAATAGTTCATCCTCTGAGTTTCCGATTACAATTCTTCCTGTTCCCACTTTATTGCCAATGCCCATACCTGTGGTTATTATTTTCCCTATGGTATGGACTTTAATCATATTAGTTGTTCCAGCTAAGCCAACTGGAATACCTGCTGTTATTACAACTAGATCTCCCTCTTCAACATATCCTGCCTCCATTGTTGCAGAGATTGATAATTCAATTACTTCATCCGTTGAATTACTCTCTGGAGCTAGTACTGGGTATACTCCCCATTCTAGAGCCATCTTTCTCATTACGCTCTCTTTGGTTGTTGCAGCTATTATTGGTGCCTTTGGTCTAAATTTTGAAATGGCCTTTGATGTATACCCTGATGAGGTGGCAGTTATTATAGCCTTTGCTCCCAAATCCGCTGCAGTGTTTACAGTAGCCTTTGATATGGCATTTGTAGTGCTTATTTCATTGCCAACTGATTTACTTTTAAGCATTTCCTTGTAATCCAATGAGTTCTCAATATTTATTGCTATATTATACATGGTTCTTACTGCCTCCAGGGGATACTTTCCAGCTGCCGTTTCTCCTGATAGCATTACTGCACTACTACCATCAATAATTGCATTGGCCACATCGGTTACTTCTGCTCTGGTTGGTCTTGGGTTTCTAATCATGGAATCCAACATCTGGGTTGCAGTTATAACTGGTTTCCCTGCAACGTTACATTTTCTAATCAATTCTTTCTGAATTAAAGGTATCTCTTCAGTTGGTACTTCAACGCCAAGATCTCCCCTTGCAACCATTATTCCATCACTAACATGGATAATCTCATCAATATTATCCAATCCCTGCTGATTTTCAATCTTTGAAATAATGTCTATATTTAAGCCACCATTATCCTCTAAAACCCTTCTGATATCATTTACATCAGCAGCTTTTCTAACAAAGGAAGCTGCAATGAAGTCCACATCGTTTTTAACCCCGAATTTAATATCTGATATATCCTTCTCTGTCAAAGCAGGTAAATTGATGTTTACATTTGGCACATTAACTCCCTTGTGATTTTTTAATATACCTTCATTCAGTGCTTCCATCTTTATATCAGTATCAGTTATTTCTTTGACCCTAAATTCTATAAGCCCATCATCTATAAGAATTATCCCTCCTACAGATACATCATTTGGCATTTCCTTATATGAAACACCTATTATGGTTTCATCACCTAATATGTCCCTGGTTGTAAGAGTAAAATCCTGTCCTTGCTTGATTTCAACAATACCATCCTTGAAATTACCAAGTCTGATTTCTGGTCCCTTAGTATCCAGCATTATTGCTACTGGAATACCCAACTCTTCCCTAACCTTTTTTATATTGTCAATTCTCCTTTGATGTTCTTCATGATCACCATGGGAAAAGTTTAATCGACATACATTTACACCTTGTTTGATTAATTTCTTAAGCATTTCCTCGGACTCTGATGCAGGTCCGATAGTTGCCACTATCTTGGTTTTCTTTAACATATATAATCCTCCTAAATTGATAAAACTTCTGTTATATCGAATAATTCCTTTTGAAAAACCTTCTTCTGTTTTAAAGCTTCATTAATATCTAAGTCTATTATTTCATTACACTTAAAACCTAATACTCTATTTGACTTATTCTCCAACAATAACTCCACAGCCTTTTTACCCATTCTGCTGGCCATGATTCTATCAAATGAAGTCGGTGTTCCCCCTCTTTGAATATGGCCAAGTACTGTTACTCTAGTTTCAATTCCAGAAACATTTTCTATCTTCTCAGCCAACTCAAATGAATTTCCAACTCCTTCAGCTAAGATAATTACATGGTGAAGCTTACCTCTATTTCTACCATTTATTACCTTTTGCATAATTATTTCAGGGTCATACTCAACTTCAGGAATAATCACACTTTCTGCGCCTCCAGCAAGACCTGCAAATAAGGCTATATCCCCACAGTGCCTTCCCATTACCTCTATTATATTAGCTCTACCATGGGAAGATGAAGTATCTCTAATCTTACCTATTGCATCCACAACTGTCTCCACAGCTGTCATAAAGCCAATAGTATAATCCGTATAGGCTAAATCATTATCAATGGTACAGGGAATACCAATTGTTGGAATACCCGCCTTGCTAAGAGCTTGCGCACCTTTAAATGTACCGTCTCCCCCTAGAACAACAATCCCATCCATATTATACACATCAATAACATTCAAAGCCTTCTTGAATCCTTCCTCTGTCATGAAATCCTCTGATCTTGCTGATTGGAGCACAGTTCCCCCTCTATGGATTATATCAGCTACTGAAGACACCTCCATATCATCAAGATTCCCATGAATCAATCCTTCATACCCTAATCTTATTCCAAGGATCCTTACCTTATTATATATCCCAGTTCTTACAACTGCTCTAATTGCAGCATTCATACCTGGTGCATCTCCACCACTGGTTAAAACTCCTATTGTCTTCATTTAATCATCTCCTCTAAGGGCTAATTTGATATCTTAACACAGTCTTTACCAATTAACTCCTGTAATTCTTCAATAACCTTAATACTGTCTTGTTCTATCCAAAGGCTTCTATCTGCAGCAACAGTCTTTTTACTATCCTCAAAATAAACATAAACTGGAGTTTCTCCAGGATACTTACTGAGAATGTTTTTTATCTCTGGTAAAAACCTTGATGAGTTGTCCTTTGACAACTTTAAATATACCCTATTAAAGTTGAATTTATTTATAGGTTTAATACTTTCAGTTATTATTTTTGGATCTTCAACTTCAGATATTGTCAATCGTCCTTCAACAACCACTATACTATCTTCTTCTATTATCTTGTGATTCTTCTCATATGTTGCTGGAAAGACAATGCACTCAATTGCACCATATAGGTCTTCAAGGGTTATAAATGCCATCATGGAGTTGTTTCTTGTAACTTTGTTCTTCTTCTCCGTTATAATCCCAGCTATGGTAACCCTTTGACCATCCTTTACTCCAGTATCCTGAATAGTCTCATCCACACCTTCAGCTATTAGATCTGCAGTGGAAAAATTTGATAAGAAGTTTACTTCCTTTTCATAGGGCATTAAAGGATGCCCTGAAACATATATACCCAATATCTCTTTTTCCATTTGAAGCAAAGTATTTTGGGGAAACTCCTTTAAATCAGGTAATCTATCTTCGTACTTTACTTCCGTACTTTCAAACAAGGAGAATTGTCCTTCAATATTTCTTTTTCTATCTGAATGGATCCCATCTATTGTCTTTTCAAACACCGATAATAATTGAGCTCTATTTCCCTGTATGGAGTCCATGGCTCCAGCTTTGATTAAGCTTTCAACAGCTCGTTTATTCATAACAGAACTATCAACTTTTTCAATTCTCTCGATAAAGTCAGTCAAACTTACAAAAGGTCCACTTTCTCTAGCCTTTACAACTGTACTTATAAAGTTGTGTCCCACATTCTTAACTGCCGAAAGTCCAAATCTAATCTTACCCTCATCAACAGTAAACTTCCCAATGGAGGAGTTTACATCTGGTGGCAATACTGTTATTCCAAGCCTTTTACACTCTTGTATATACAATGAAACTTGGGATGTGCTTCCCATTATGGAAGAGATTAAAGCAGCCATAAATTCCACAGGATAATATACCTTCAACCATGCAGTTCTATATGCAATAACTGCATAGGCAGCAGAGTGACTTTTATTAAAAGCATAATTTGCAAAATCAATCATAAGATCGAAAATCTTGGATGCTGTCTTTTCATCAACACCATTTCGTATGGCACCAGTTAAGATCACTTCTCCACCATCATCAGTTTGACCATAGATAAAGTTCTTCCTTTCCTTTTCCATTACATCCATCTTTTTCTTTCCCATTGCCCTTCTAACCAGATCTGCCCTACCAAAGGAGTAGCCTCCCAACTTTCTAACTATCTCCATTACCTGCTCCTGATATACGATACATCCATAGGTTACATCTAGGATTGGCTCTAAGGTTGGATGCAGATAAGATATCTGGGATTGGTCATGCTTGCAAGTAACAAATGTTGGAATCTGGTTCATTGGTCCAGGTCTAAACAATGAATTTGCAGCTATTAGATCTTCAAATACATTGGATTTTAGTTCCTTAAGAAATGCTCTCATTCCAGGGCTTTCAAACTGGAATATTCCCAGGGTCTCTGCCTTGGCAAAAAGATCCAGCACCCTAACATCATCAAAACTTATCTTTGAAAAATCTATATCTAACTTATGGTTTTTCTTAATAAGGTCCACAGCATCTCTTATAACTGTAAGAGTTCTTAAACCTAAAAAGTCCATCTTCAATAGTCCTAATTCCTCAAGTTCAAGCATTGTGAACTGGGTTGTTATGGCATCCCCATTTCTTAGTAAAGGTGCATATTTTGTCACAGGTTCCTTTGAAATAACGACACCAGCTGCATGTGTTGAAGTATGCCTTGGTAGACCCTCCACTGCCTTTGCCAAGTCGATAAGCCTTCTAACATCCTCATTAGCTTCATACTCATCTCTTAAGGTTTTGTTTATATCCAGCGCTCTATCAATTGTAATGCCTATTTCATTTGGTATTTGCTTGGCAATATAATCAACCTCTCCATAAGGCATATTAATTGCCCTTCCCACATCCCTTATTGCCCCCCTTGCGGCCATGGTACCGAAGGTTGCTATCTGGGCAACTCTATCTGAACCGTATTTGTTAATGACATATTGTATTACTTCTTCTCTTCTTTCATAGCAGAAGTCAATATCAATATCAGGCATGGTAATTCTCTCAGGATTGAGAAATCTTTCAAACAATAATCCATACTCTAATGGATCAATATCAATAATATTTAAAGCATAGGAAACTACACTTCCTGCAGCAGAGCCTCTACCAGGACCTACCATTATATTATTATCCCTTGCAAATTTTATAAAGTCCCAAACGATTAGGAAATAATCAGTATACCCCATCTGGATTATTACCTGGAGTTCATATTGGTACCGTTTCATTATTTCATCTGTTATGACTGGATATCTGTTTTTCAAACCTTCCATACATAACTCTTTTAGATAATCTTCCTTAGTGTAGCCCTCTGGGACTTGATAACTGGGAAGATGTAAAGTATTGAAATCCAACTCCACATTGCACATTAGAGCTATTTTATTTGTATTCTTTAGGGCTTCATTATCCATGGGAAATAACGCTGACATTTCTTCAGGTGACTTTAGGTAGAACTCTTCTGATGGAAACCTCATTCTATCTTCATCCACTACAGTTTTACCTGTCTGAACACATAACAACACATCGTGTACCTTGGCATCTTCCTTTCTTAGATAATGAACATCGTTTGTTGCTATAAGTGGTATATTCATTTCTTTTGAAAGTTCTCTCAATATGTCATTTACTTTAACTTGCTCTGGTATACCATGATCTTGGAGTTCAAGGTAAAAATGATCCTGTCCAAATATATCATTATATATCCTAGCAACTTCCCTTGCCTTATCTATATTATTATCTAGAATGTGCTGTTGTACTTCTCCACCAAGACATGCAGACAAACAGATTATACCCTGTGAATGCCTTCTCAATATATCATGATCCACCCTTGGCTTATAGTAGAATCCATTTACATAACCTTCTGATACAATCTTCATTAGGTTTTCGTATCCTATATTATCCTTAGCTAATAAAACCAAATGATATTGGTTCTTATCCTTAGGTTCCTTTTCGTCATATTTATTCATTGCAACATAAACCTCAGAACCTAAAATTGGTTTTATCCCTTGTTTTTTAGCTTCTTTATAAAACTGGACTATTCCAAACATAGCCCCATGATCTGTTATGGCAATGGAATTCATTCCAAGGTTTTTAGTCTGAGTTATTAAATCCTTTATACGGATTGAACCATCCAGAAGACTAAACTCAGTATGAACATGTAGATGAATAAATTCTGTGTTTCTCATATATTCACTCCTCAGTAACTATAAGGATATTCTATCATTATATTAAAAAAACAAAAAGCCTCCAAATCTAGAAGGCTTAATAATGTCCCAGTTTTTCTATAACATTTTCCATCAAGGATAAATCTATTACTCTGAAGTCATCCAATACCCCTTCTGGCCAATCTGGTGTCTTTCTGTTGGAAATAAACTTATTAGCAGTCTGAATGCTCTCTTCTATTATAATAAGGCCTTGAGTATCCAACTCTGAAATATTCCCTGATATTATTATGCTCTTATATGGGGTTTCATTGGGTTTTATACTGCCTGATAGTGGATGTGTAAGTAACTGATGTCCACTGTGTATCTTTTTCCTTACATAATCCAATATGGAAAGATAGTCACTATCTTCTAAAAAATGTATATCAAACTTATTCTTAAATTTCTTACTAACAAGAATGTTGTTAGTAACCAGGATGTTTTTCATATCTCACTTACACTTCCTTAAATCCATTTTCTATTAAACCACTTAGTGTATCAGCCATTTCCAACTCATCCAAACCTTTACATACTAACTGAATTGTTTCCCCATGGAAAGCTCCTAGGGACATTATACCAATAATGCTTTTTCCATTAACTTTTCTTTGGGCTGTTGATATTTCCAATTCAGAGTTAAATCTATTGGCAACTTTCACAAAAATAGCTGCTGGTCTTGCATGTAATCCTTCTGTATTTGTCAGCGTAACAACTCTCTTTTCCATCTATTCCCCTCCTCCAAGGTCATTTGCGATTTCTTCTATTTTTCTAAACCTATGATTAACTCCTGATTTACCTATAGGTGGACTTAACATCTCACCTATTTCCTTTAAGCTAGAATCTGGGTAAGCCAATCTAAGCTCTGCAATCTCCCTTAGATTGTCTGGCAACTTATTAAGTCCCATTTTCATTTCAATCAATTTGATTCCTTCTATCTGTCTCATGGATGCTTCAATGGTTTTCTCTAAATTAGCTGTTTCGCAATTTACCAATCTATTTATATTATTTCTTACATCCTTCAATACCCTTATGTCTTCCAATTTCAGCAAGGCTTGATGGGCTCCGATGATATTGAGCAAATCAACAATCTGCTCACCTTCTTTAATATATACCACGAAGTTGTCCTTTCTTTGAATAATCTTTGAAGAAAGTTCAAATGAATTTATTATATCTCTTAAATCCTTTGCATGTTCCTCATTATTAGTCACGAACTCCAGATGATATGTCTTCTCTGGATTACTCATTGAGCCTCCACCCAAGAATGAACCCCTTATATAACTTCTCTTACAGCATCTTTTTTCAATCAACTTCTCAGGCATGGTGTAACTGGGATCAAATAGATTGCTTCTATCTTCTTTAATGAATCCCACATCAAATAATACCTTTTGTGAAATATTTTTATCATGAATTACTATAAGATAATTATTATTCTTTTTAAGCTGTTTGTTTCTTCTTACCATAACTTCAATATCAGTCTTATAAATCATCTTCAATATGGAAAATATTCTTCTTGCAATTGCTGCATTCTCAGTAGTGAATTTTATGTTCAGATTCTGCATTCCAGTAATTTGAATTGCTCCATTCATTCTTACAAGAGCAGCCAATTCAGCCAATGCACAGCAATTATCCTCTATATTAATTCTCGATAATTCATTTTTTGTAACTGATGAAAATGACATAAAAATCACCTCATTTGATTAAGCAGATCGATACCTTTTAGTATGACCTTTCTTTCGTCTGAATACCTAACCAAATCCTTTGCTTTGTCCATATGAACAAATCTAGCATCCACAAAGCCTTCCTTCCTCTGGGGTATGCAATCCATAGAACTGGTTCTCATAAGGTACCAATGAACGGTCTTATAAACTACCTCATCTTCCCTTAAATTCTTATATTTATAATTTACTTCACCTATATACTCAACGACTTCACCTTTAACGCCTGATTCTTCAAGCACTTCCCTAAGGGCTGCAGATTTTATAGTTTCACCTTTTTCAATTCTTCCTTTGGGTAAAACCCAATCACCGTTATACTTTCTCAGCAATAAAATAGCATTTCCAAAAACTACTACACCCCCGGAGCTCACTTCGATCATATAACCACTCCCATTGTCTCCTATTTACAATACATCATTCTTATTATACACTATTTTACTTATTTTTTGTAAACATTTTCACAAATATTGGGATATGCACTAATATGGTGTATAATTGACTTATCAACATTTAAGGAGGATGCCATGTATATTCCAATTGAAGACTTAACAAAGAATTTAGTAGATCTTTTAAATATTCCCAGTCCCACCGGGAATTCAAAAACTGCAGTTGAATATGTTGAAAAGTTATTTAGGGATTTAGACATTAGAACAAGAATCACCACAAAAGGAGCACTAATAGCAACTATTCCAGGTAAAGACGATTCCAAATCAATAACCCTATCTGCCCATGTGGACACTTTAGGTGCTATGGTAAAGGAAATAAAAGGTAATGGTCGCTTAAAAATAACACAGCTTGGTGGCTATGTTATGAATACTGTGGAAGGAGAACATGTTGTAATTGAAACCAATGATGGAACTAAATACACTGGAACCATGATGATAACAAAAGCCTCATCCCATGTCCACGGCGAAGAGACTAAATCCACAGAGAGAAATACCAATAATATGGAAATTAGAATCGATGAGAATGTGAACTCAACAGAAGGTGTTGAAAAGCTTGGAATTCAAGTTGGTGACTTCATAAGTTTTGATCCAAGGGTCAAGGTCACAGACTCAGGATATATAAAGAGTAGACATTTGGATGACAAGGCAGGGGTTATATCTGTAATTGGCATTGCAAGATACTTAGTGGAAAACAAAATAACGCCAGCGTATACTACAAACTTCTTTATAAGCACATATGAAGAAGTTGGTCATGGAGCATCAGCATCCATTCCACAAAACACCTTCGAATTTATTGCTGTGGATATGGCTGCACCGGGAGAAGGACAGACATCAGATGAATTTTCAGTCACCATATGTGCTAAGGATAGCTCTGGTCCCTATGATCTAGATGTTAAGAGAAGGTTAGTGAATCTATGTAAGGAAAATAATATCAACTATAAAATAGACATTTATCCTTACTATGGTTCAGATGGTTCTGCAGCCTTAAGATCAGGATATGACTTTAAGGTTGGTCTAATTGGACCAGGTGTTGATGCCTCCCATTCTTTTGAAAGAACCCATAAGGATGCAATAGTTGAAACAATAAAATTAGGTATCACATATATTAACAGTTTCTAATAGTAATCCTCCCAGGTTAAGCTGGGAGGATTAATTATGACTATCCATTTATTAAATCCATTATTATCTGACTTAGAAGAGTAAAGTCATGTCTAATATAATCATTTCTTACTTCCACTAAGCTGTCTTCTACTAATTGAATACCCATTTTATAAAGTATCTTCTCATCATCTCTTGTTGCATATACAGGTGTGGCCCCATCAGTGGAATACTTAAGCTTTACATTACCTGGTACAATTTCAGTATTTGATATTACATAGTCAATAAAGTCCTCCCTGCTATGGTCAAGAATCGCCCTTACATGATCAACTACCCCATACCCATCTGTTTCTCCTGGTTGTGTCATTACATTACAAATATAAACAACCTTTGCCCTTGCATTTGATATATGTTCTACCATATCTTTTACAAGTAAGTTGGGAATAACGGATGTATATAAGCTTCCAGGTCCTAGAACTATTAGATCAGCTTCTTCTATGGACTTAACACCTTCTTCAAGGGGGTAAGATATTTCTGGATTCATATAGATTTTCTTAATCTTACTCTTTCTTCTTTTAACTTCTTCAGGTATCTTCGATTCCCCTTCTACGGAACTACCATCCTCAAGATATGCTATTAATTTCACATTGTCCAATGTTACTGGCAGCACCTTTCCAGTAATGGACAATACATTACTAGTTTCCTTAATGGCAGTCTCAAAATTTCCATATATTTCATTCATTGCTGCAATTAAAAGATTTCCAAAGCTCTGACCATTTAATTCCCCTTCAGTAAATCTATATTGCAGTAATTTCTCCATAGTAGGCTCTGTATTTGCCAGTGCTATTAAGCAGGCTCGTATATCTCCAGGTGGCAACATACCAAGATCTTCCCTTAGTCTTCCACTACTGCCCCCATCATCTGCCACGGTTACAATGGCTGTGATATTTTCAGTCTGTTCCTTCAATCCTCTAAGAAGGACTGATAACCCAGTCCCACCACCTATAACTACAATTCTGGGATTTCTTATTCTCTTATTGATCAACTTTTCCATTTTATTCTCCCCTACAAATCTCTATGTGAAACCATTACTCTATGATCGTTTTGTTTTAGAAGCTCGCCAATTTCTTCCGCTATGGCAACAGATCTATGTTTACCACCTGTACATCCTATTCCAATAACCAATTGGGTTTTACCCTCTGTTATATAATGGGGAATGAGAAATTCCACAAGTTCCATTGTCTTTGATATAAATATCTGTGTTTGAGGCCAGCTAAACACGTAATCTTTGACCTTTTTTTCAAGACCAGAGAATTCCTTTAGCTCTGGTATGTAGTAAGGGTTATTTATGAATCTTACATCAAATATCAAGTCTCCATCCAACAATACTCCATGCTTAAATCCAAACGATGTTACAGATATGGATAATTTAGAACTTTGCTCTCCTTGAAGGAATATCTTCATCATCTCTTCCTTTAGCATTCCAAGGTTAAATTTAGTGGTATCAAGTATAAAGTCTGATCTGCCTTTTACCTTCTGTAACATCTGTCGTTCTTCTTTTATACCTTCAACCAGATTCCCATCGGGTTTTAGTGGATGGGGCCTTCTTAATTCCTTATATCTTTTTATAAGAGTATCATCTGATGAGTCCAAGAATAAAATCTTATAGCTTATTCCCATAGCCTTCAATTCTTCAAGACTGGCAAATAGACTTTCAAAGAATTGTCCACCTCTAATATCAACAACTATAGCCACCTTTTTAATCTCATTGTTGGATTTATAAGTTAACTCGGCAAATTTAGATAATAATGCAGGGGGTAAATTATCCATGCAGTAATATCCCATATCCTCCATAACCTTCATAGCCTGTGATTTGCCAGCTCCCGACATTCCTGTAATTACTACAAACTCCATAATTAATCCACCTCCCATTTGATGTTGACTATTCTATTCATTTCGATTCCAGAAGAAATTGCCTTATCTATTCCCTTTTGAACATCACCAACCCTTGATGGTTGATGAGCATCGCTATTAACATATAGTTCGACAGGTATATCCTTAATCTTTAATAAGCTTTCAACAGATAACTCATCATGTTTTGAACTTATTTCAAGTGCAGTGCCTACCTTAAATGCTTTTTTTGCCACCTCATCTATATGAACCTTAGCCTTGGATCCTGGATGAGTTATTATATCAATCTTATACTTATCCATGCTCTTAAGGTATACTTCTGTCATAATATCAATTGCATGTTCTGCCTTACTATCAAATAACTTTGAAATTTGAGTAGTCCAATACAGTCTATAAGCATCTCTTAGTCCTATGGGTGTGGCCCCATAATGATACCCCATCAACAGTATGTCCAATTGCTCTACAAAATCCTCGGATACATCCAAAGTACCATCTAGCCCTATTATATTGGCTTCAATCCCTAGTAGAATTTTAAGTCCTTTAGGTTGATAAATCTCATTTAGTCTTTTTATCTCATCCTTGATCCAAGGAAGATTCTCCTCCCTTAATCCATAAAGATAATGACCTGGACCATGCTCACTGATTACCACAGTATCTAGTCCCAATCTAAAAGCAGCTTCCACATTATCCTCAATTGTGCCTGTGGCATGGGTTCCCTTCTTCTTAAATCCACTACTATAAATTGTGTGGGTATGATAGTCTCCCAAAAGCTTGTACATTATTTTTCACCTACTTGCTTTATCTCCATTTCCAGTTGAACTCCAAAATTATCAAATACGGTTTTTTGAATTATTTCTACTAACTCCATAACTTGCTTATAATTGGCATCTCCTCTATTCACAACGAATCCACAATGCTTATCAGAAACTTGTGCATCCCCATGTCTTAATCCTCTTAATCCTGAGTCCTCAATTAATTTGCCAGCAAAATAACCCTCTGGTCTTTTGAAGGTGCTTCCTCCGCTGGGTAGTTCCAATGGCTGTTTTGAAGTTCGCTGATAGGTTAAATCATTAATTATACTTTCTATTTCTTCATATTTTCCAGAGGTAAGATGCAATTGTACAGATAGTACTATCCAATCATTATCCTTCACCTTGCTATTTCTATATCTAAAATCCATTTCCTCATTGGTCAATTCCATTATTTGCCCATCATTACTTAATATCCTAACACTTTTTACAATATCCTTCATCTCTCCACCATAGGCTCCAGCATTCATAGTAATAGCACCTCCTATGGTTCCTGGTATCCCACTGGCAAATTCCATCCCTGCCAGGGAACTTCTCAGAGCAACTTTACTCACAGCAGTTAATAATGCCCCTGCCTCAGCCTGGATTATATTCTCACATACTATAACTTTGTCATATCCTTCATTTATCTTAATTACAACACCTCTGATACCCTTATCAGTAACAAGTAGATTAGAACCATTTCCCATTACAAAGTAAGGGAGATTATTTTCCTTACAGATTCTCATTGCATTGATAATCTCATCATCCCTCTTTGCAATAATTAATACATCCGCTGGTCCACCAATTTTGAAGGATGTGTGTTTTTTCATCATCTCATCATATCTAATATCTTCAAAAATCTCATTCTTAAAAAAGTCTTTGTAATTCATCAATATGCTCCTATCATAAATATTGTTATACCAGATAATTATACCAGATAAATACCCTTAAGTAAAAGAAGCTACCATCCTATTGGATGATAGCTTCTAAAATTATTAATCTCTTGCCATTCTCTTATAAACTTCGTATCTTGCCTTAGCAGAAACTTCAGCTGCTTTATAAAGCAATTCAGCTTCCTCTGGGAAGGAAAGTTTAAGTGATGTGTATCTAACTTCTGTATCTAGGAAGTCAGTAACTGGTCTTGTAGGATCTTTTGAATCAAGTACAAATGGATTCTTACCTTCATCTGATAGTCTTGGGTCAAATCTGTATAGGTGCCAGTAGCCTGTTTCAACTGCAAGTTTTTCTTGCTTGATAGTTGTTCCCATTCCTGATTTAATTCCATGGTTTATACATGGAGCATAAGCGATTACCAATGATGGTCCATCATAACTTTCTGCTTCCTTTATAGCTTTAAGAGTTTGGTTCATATTTGCACCCATAGCTATTTGAGCAACATATACATAGCCATAAGTTGCAGCAATCATACCAAGATCTTTCTTTCTGATTTTCTTTCCTGATGCAGCAAACTTAGCTACTGCAGCAGTTGGAGTTGCCTTTGAGGACTGACCTCCAGTATTTGAGTAAACTTCAGTATCAAATACTAGAACGTTAATATCTTCTCCTGATGCAAGTACATGGTCTAATCCACCAAATCCGATGTCATATGCCCATCCGTCTCCACCGAATATCCAAACTGATCTCTTGTAAAGGTGATCTTTTAATTCACCTATTAGTTTAACCAGACTGTTAGCTTTTTCATTTCCAAGATCTTTTCCAAGTTTAGGAATGATCATTCCAGCTGCATTCTTAGATTCTCTAGCATCGTTCATTCCTTCTAACCATGCTTTAAATCCTTCATTAAGGTCTGTTTCCAATCCAAGCTCTAGGAACTCTTCCATTGCAAGCTTTATCTTCTCTCTTACCTTTCTAGATGCTACTGCCATACCATATCCATATTCCGCATTATCTTCAAATAATGAGTTTGCCCATGAAGGTCCATGTCCTTCTTGGTTTGTACAGTAAGGAGTTGCTGGAGCACTTGCTCCCCAGATTGATGAACATCCAGTTGCATTGGCAATCATCATTCTGTCCCCAAACAATTGAGTAACTAACTTAGCATATGGAGTCTCACCACAACCAGCACATGCTCCTGAGAACTGAAGTAGTGGCTCTTGGAATTGAGTATTCTTCAATGTATTTGTGTCAAATAGTTCTCCTCTATTCTTAAGAGTAACTGCAAAGTCCCAATTCTTGGAATGAATTTCGTACTCTTCTTCATATGGAGTCATTACCAATGCTTTTTCCTTAGCTGGACAAACATCAGCACAGTTACCACAGCCTGTACAATCAGCTGGAGAAACCTGAATTCTATATTCTAATCCTTCGAAGCCTTTTCCAATTGGCTTAAGTGTCTCAAAGGTATCTGGTGCATTTTCCTTCTCATCATCAGATATTAGGAATGGTCTAATTACAGCATGTGGACATACATATGAACACTGATTACATTGAATACAGTTCTCCTTAATCCAATGTGGTACATCAACTGCAATAGATCTCTTCTCATACTCTGAAGTTCCCATTGGGAATGTTCCGTCTTCTCTGCCTACAAATGTTGATACAGGAAGGTCATCTCCTTCTTGTCTGTTCATTGGAACTACAACATCCTTAATAAAGCTTGGAACATTCTTTTCTTCAACTTTTTCTTCCACTGCATCCTTCCAGGAAGCAGGTACATCTATCTTAACTAAGGCACCGATACCGCTATCGATTGCATCATAGTTCATCTTTACAATCTTCTCACCTTTTTTACCATAATCATGAACTACTGATTTCTTAAGGTGTTCAACAGCCTCTTCTATTGGTAGAACCTCAGAAAGCTTGAAGAATGCTGATTGCATTATCATATTGATTCTTCCACCAAGACCAATATCAACTGCTATCTTAGTTGCATTGATAGTGTAGAATTTAATGTCATTTTCTGCGATGTACTTCTTCATTGTTGCTGGTAGATTGGCATCTAGTTCCTTCTCATCCCAAATACAGTTAAGTAGGAATGTTCCACCTTTCTTTAGTCCCCTTAATAGATCATAGCTATAAACGTATGACTGTTTTGAACAGGATATAAAGTCAGCATCTGATATAAGGTAAGTTGACTTTATTGGAGAATGACCAAATCTCAAGTGAGAAATAGTAACTCCACCGGATTTTTTACTGTCATAAGCAAAGTATCCTTGAGCATACATGTCAGTATCATCACCGATGATCTTAATGGCACTCTTATTTGCCCCAACAGTTCCATCTGATCCAAATCCCCAGAACTTGCATTTAATGGTTCCCTTTGGCTCAGTCTGAATTATTTCTTTAAGTTCCAATGATTTATTAGTAACATCATCAACAATACCTATAGTGAAGTCATCCTTAGGTTGATCAGCTTTAAGGTTATTATATACTGCTAGGATCTGTGAAGGTGTAGTATCCTTTGATCCAAGGCCATATCTTCCTCCTACGATTAATGGTTGACTGTCTTTTCCATAGAATAGACTTCTAACATCAAGATATAGTGGCTCTCCAAGAGCACCTTTTTCTTTAGTTCTATCAAGAACTGCAATTTTCTTTACAGTCTTTGGTAGAATATCAAAGAAGTATTTTTCTGAGAAAGGTCTGTATAGATGAACTTTAACTATACCTACTTTTTCCCCTTTATCCATTAAGTAATCTATTGTTTCTTCTGCCGTTTCAGTTACAGAACCCATTGCTATAATAATATTTTCAGCTTCTGGATGTCCATAGTAGTTAAATGGCTTATAGTCTCTTCCTGTAATTTTGTTGATTTCCATCATGTAGTCATTAACTAAATCAGGAATCGCTGTGTAAAATGGATTTGATGCTTCCACTGCCTGGAAGTAAATGTCTGGGTTTTGAGCAGTTCCCCTAGTAACTGGCTTCATTGGGTTTAGAGCTCTTTGTCTAAACTCATTTAAAGAATCATAATCAAGTAGTTTTTCAAGGTCAGAATATTCCATAACCTCAATCTTTTGTACTTCATGACTTGTTCTAAATCCATCGAAGAAGTGAAGGAAAGGTACTCTCCCCTTAATAGCAGCTAAATGAGCCACTCCTGCCAAGTCCATAACTTCCTGAACAGAACCTGATGCAAGTAATGCAAATCCAGTTTGTCTAGCTGCCATAACATCCTGATGATCTCCAAAGATACTTAGTGCGTGAGATGCCAATGCTCTAGCTGATACGTGGAATACTGCAGGCAATAATTCTCCTGCCATTTTGTACATATTTGGAACCATTAGTAATAGACCTTGAGAAGCTGTATATGTAGTAGTTAATGCACCTGCCTGAAGTGATCCGTGAACTGCTCCAGCAGCACCAGCTTCAGATTGCAACTCTGTTACTAGAACCTTCTGTCCAAATATATTTTTCTTACCATGTGCAGACCATTCGTCTACAGACTCTGCCATGTTTGATGATGGTGTTATTGGATATATCGCAGCTACGTCAGTGAATGCATAAGAAATATACGCTGCGGCTGTATTACCATCCATGGTCTTCATAACTTTACCCATGTATAGTACCTCCTTGATTAAATTATTGTAGTAAAGAAACATAAGAGGCTAATTGCCTCTCAGTGTGATTTGTTAAAAATTTCTTTATCATATCCAGTATATTAAACAATATAGTGAATGTCAACTTAATATTCCTTCATATTTGTTGAAATTAACCTAGTGTTTTACTAGCTTTTCTCTCTTCTATGGACTTTAAAACCCTTTTGTTTAACTCTTCCGCTGCATTGTAACCAAGACGCTTCTGTCTCATGTTCTTTGCGGCAACTTCCACTATCATGGCTATGTTTCTACCTGGCTTTACAGGTATGGTAACCTTTGGAAACTTAATCCCTAATATTTCTATGGTCTCCTCATCAAGTCCAATTCTGTCATACTCCTTATTTGGGTCCCAAGTCTCAAGTTCTACAACCATATCCAGATAATCAAACTGCTTTACTGCTCCAATCCCGTATATTCTTTCTATATCAAGTATTCCCACACCTCTGATTTCCAGGAAATGTCGTATTAATTCCGGGCATTGAGCTCGAATGGTATTTTCTACTCTCTTCACTTCAACCACATCATCTGCCACCAGTCTACATCCCCTTGTAATCAAGTCAAGAGCAGTCTCTGACTTTCCAACTCCACTCTTTCCTGTTATCATAACTCCCATTCCAAATACCTCCAGCATTACACCATGAAGATTTGTACCTGGGGCTAGGGAATAAGATATATAGTCGACAAGATCATTTATAACCTTAGAAGTTGTTTTATTGCTTCTAACCAGGGTTCTATTGTACTTTTTCGCAGCATCCATTAGCTCAGGTAATAACTGAAGGCTTCTTGATATTATAACCAATGGTATGGGGTAGCTAAAAAACTTATCCAAAGCCTTAACTCTGTCTTCATCACTTAAATCACTTAGGTAATGCCATTCAGCACTTCCAATGATCTGAACCCTTTCTGGAACAAACTTCTCGTAATATCCTGTCATTTGAAGTCCTGGTCGGCTTATTTCTGTTGTATAAATTCTGATATTTTCAATATCAGTTGAAATAAAAAGCTCTTCAAACTCTAACTTTTTTATTAGGTCTCTTAACATTAAATACTCCATGGCTAACTCCTAATACTCTGCTGGTGGTCTATGGGGTATAATTGCAGCAGCTATAAAGTAAGCTACAATTCCACCTATGAATGCAGTTGGGATTAAAAGAAAAACCCATGCCAACCTTACTAATGTGGAATCTATACCAAAGTACTCACCAATACCTCCACATACTCCTGCAATTTTCTTATCCTCATCGGATAGGTACAACTTCTTCTCCATATCTATTCCTCCTCCTTTTTCCTGAAATGGTTGAAAATACTATTTGCTGATTTAATATTCATGCCTTCAACAGCCTTTAACTCCTCTATTGAAGCCCTTTTAATATTGGATATTGTCCTAAAATGATCCAAAAGGGCAACCTTTCTCTTTTCTCCTATTAAAGGTATATCATCCAGCTCTGATTTGAACATATCCTTGCTTCTTAAACTTCTATGATAGCTTATGGCAAATCTATGGGCTTCTTCCTGGATTTTATACATAAGCTTATGGGAAAAACTATCCCTGCTTGGTGTTATCTCTTCATTATTATATATTAATCCTCTTGTCTTGTGGCTCTCATCCTTAACAAGACCGCACACAGGGATGTCCACACCTATGTTGTCCAATAGTTTTACAATTCTATTTACTTGGCCTTTACCCCCATCAATCATTATTAAATCAGGGAATAAGGAGAAACCAGCGTTACCATTCTCATCCATTCCTCTAGTAAACCTTCTTCTTAAAACTTCCTCCATGCTCTTATAATCATCTGAAGTTCTAGTTGATCTTATTCTAAACCTTCTGTAATCTGATTTCTTTGCTTCTCCCTTTTCAAACACTACCATGGATCCCACTGCACCTGCACCACTTATATTTGAAATGTCAAATGCTTCAATTCTATCTGGTCTATCCTCTAGCTGAAGGAGGAATTGTAACTCTTCTAAGCCTTTAAGATTCTCTCTATGCTTTCTAAGGAACTTATCTCCATATTTGTTAAGCATCTCAATAGCATTTTCCTTAACCATATTAATTAATTCAGCTTTCTCTCCTCTTTTTGGAGATAATACTGAAACCTTGCTACCCTTTAATTCTCCCAACCACAGTTCCATTGTCTTTCTATCTTCTATATCCTCTTCCAGTAGGATCTCTTTGGGAATATATGTGCTTCCAATATAGAATTGCTTTAAGAATGAGCTTAATATCTCCCCTCTATCCTCCACATAGGAATCTTCCATAATATAATGTTCTCGTCCCAGAATCTTTCCTTCCCTGATGAAGAAAACCTGAACTATTACTTCTTCTACCCCCCTTGCCATAGCTATGACATCCTGCTCCAATGAATTAATGGAATCAACTCTTTGTTTTTCATGAAGAGTTCTTAAGGCTAATACTTGATCCCTAAATTGAGCTGCTTCCTCGAATTTATAATTGTTTGCTGATATAATCATTTTCTCTTCAAGATTAGTTATTAATGAATCATCTTTTTGATTTAGAAATTTAAGGATTTCATCTATCATCTTATTGTAGATTTCCTCATCCACATTTCCAAGGCACGGACCTAGGCATCTACCTATATGATAATTCAGACATGGTCTAAATTTTGTTTCCTTATTCTCTAGATTCAACTTACAATTTCTAATTGGATAAATACTATGAAATATTTCAATGGCTTCATTTACTGCATTAGCACTGGGAAAAGGTCCGTAATACTTAGCTCCATCCTTTATGACAAGTCGCGTCTTCAAAACCCTTGGGTATCTTTCATTAACAGTAACCTTAATATATGGATATTGTTTGTCATCTCTTAATAAAATATTGTATTTTGGTCTATTGTTCTTAATCAGGTTTGCCTCAAGTACCAGAGCTTCCACTTCATTTTCAACTAAAATATATTCGAAATCATGGATTTGCTTCACCATAGAAGAAACTTTCAATCCCTGGTTCTTATTGGATTGAAAATACTGTCTAACTCTTTTCTTCAAGGAAATTGCCTTTCCCACATAAATAATCTCATCAGACTTATCTTTCATTATATATACACCAGGGGAATCTGGTAGACTTCTTAAAATATCTTCAAAGTTTTTCATATGATCACCTTTTACTCTTAATAGCTAAATTATAACACAAAAGGAGAGTAGCTTAAACTCCCCTTCTATTTCTTTAGATCTCTTTAGTTTTTTCCTTTAACCATTCCTTTTCTTCTTCAGTTAAGAATGGTGAAATCTTATTGTAAACTTCCCTATGATAATCATTTAGCCAATCCTTCTCATGCTGATTTAGCATGGATGGGTCTATGCAATTTAAGTCAATATGACAAAGAGTAAGATTTTCAAATGAAAGGAATTCTCCAGAATCAGTTTTGATATCCTCCTGAACCACAACAACATTTTCAATCCTAATTCCATGCTTGTTTTCCTTATATACACCAGGTTCAATGGATACTATCATCCCTTCTTCTAAGGCTACACTGTTTACTGCCGTGGCTATTCTATGGGGGCCTTCATGAACATTTAATAAATACCCAATTCCATGCCCAGTACCTGACTTATAATCCACTCCTTTCATCCAAAGAGGATATCTTGCAAGTACATCCAGGGCGTGTCCTGATGTTCCCATTAGAAATCTGGCTGAAATAAGATTTATATGACCTTTCAATACAAGTGTGAAATCTTCCTTTTCCTCATCTGTTATCTCACCTAGAGCCACTGTCCTAGTGGTATCTGTTGTTCCATTATAGTATTGTCCCCCTGAGTCAATAAGATAAAGTCCTTTATCTTCCAGTTTAGAAAACTTATCCAAAGATGCAGAATAGTGCATCATCGCCCCATTAGATCCATAAGCAGAGATGGTGCCAAAGCTTGGTTCAATGAAACCCTCTTGTTCCTTCCTAAATTTCAGCAACTTTTCTCCTGCAGAAATTTCATCAATCTCCAACTTACCAATATTTTTGTCCAACCAATAAAAGAACTTCGTCAGTGCTACTCCATCCTTTAAATAGGCTATTCTTTGGTTTTGGATCTCCACCGTATTTTTAATTCCTTTAAGCTTTGTAGTAATGTTATCCTGAGAAATTATACTAACTGTTTCAGGGATTGAGCTATACACTAATCTATTTACTCTATCCTTTTGAAGGATTACACTTACCCCTTCTTCCAAATCTCCCAATACTTTGAAAACATCTTCATAGGGTAGGCATTCCACTCCTTGAGTGGATAATACAGCCTTTACTTCAACACTTAATTTATCCAAATCAACAAATAATTTTGCATCTTTCTTACCTATTAGAGTATATGAAATTACCACCGGATTATTAGTTACATCTCCACCTCTAATATTAAATGTCCATGCTATATCATCGAGACTACCAATAAGTAAATAGTCTCCTTCTTCCTTATTAAGATATTCTCTTATCTCTTCCAGTTTTTCTGTGGTGGACTTTCCTGAGTATTTTTCATCCAGTATAAATGCAGGATTCTTAGATAATGCTGGCCTATTCTCCCAGATAATATCCACTAGATCCTCATGGTAATGGAATACTGGTGATTTCTTTTTTAACTTTTCATTAAGAATTTCATAATTACCTTGGGAGAATATCAATCCATTAATACCTATCCTTGCCCCTTTGGTTATATTATCCATTAACCACTGATCATAGGCTGGATAACCTTTGGTATTCATCTTGTAAAGTTGGATTTCTGAACCAGAAAGTTCATTTTCTGCTTGAATAAAGTATCTTCCATCAGTCCATAATATCGCTTCATTCATTGTAACTACTGCAATACCAGCAGAGCCAGTAAAACCAGTTAGATAAGCTCTTCCTTTGTAATAATCTGCAACATACTCAGATTGATGTGGATCAGATGTAGGCTCGATGTAGACATCAATACTTCTTTCCATCATAAGTTCTCTTAAAGCCTTAATTCTTTCATTAACCTTCAACTCTTATGCCATCTCCTTTCATATCCATCCTTATTAAAATATATCCTACTCCCAGTGCAGCGATTCCAGCTATCAACTTGCCAATAATAAATGCATTTGTGGTTTCAGGTGCCACTGAAGAAACATATCCTAATTGACCTCCAAAAACAAAAGCACCACTAACTGCAAATGCAGCATTTAGTATTTTTCCCTTCCAGTTCATCTCGTGATATACTCCCATCATAGGAAGACAACTGGCTAGAGATGAAAACAATCCCAGTATTGAATACTCATCTATATCATACCTATCTGTTATCTTTCTAAGTACTTTGTTTAGTCGTCTTGATACAAAATATAGCATTGGATATGCTCCTGATAATACTATACTTATGCTTAATACCAGCATAGCACTTTCTTCTACGGGAAGCATGCCTGGAATCAATACTATCCCAAGGGAATAGTCTAATATATTTAATAGCAATCCAAAGGTGCTAATCCCCAATATAATTCTACCTAAGTGCTTAAATATGGTTATTATCCTTTCCTGAGTCTTAATCAGTCCATAAGCTATTAATGCAGAGAATATAAGCACAGGAAACAAATTAAGTAATATGTCAGTTATTGAAACTTTTAGTATTAAACCGCTAATTATCATCCCTATAGGTACAGTAACTATACCTGCCAATATCCCCTTCGCAAAATATTGGAAATCCTTTATTGATATAAGGTTAATTGCAACTGGTACTGTAAATGATATTGTTGCACCTAGGGTTGAGGCTAAAATTACCCCATTAAATACTCCCACAGAAGGATCCTTAGCTATCTCAATACTTGTATTATAAGCTCCTAAATCAGTGGCTAGTATACTGGCGATAAATACTGATGGATCTGTAAAGAGAAGTCTTGATAATGGTATTAAGACTGGAGTAACAGCCTTTGCGATTATTGGAGAAAGGCTATATATTCCCATTATGGTTATTGCCAAACCTCCCATAGCCTTAAAGCCTTCATCAAATTTATTCCCCAATCCATACTTGTTATTCAATAATTTGTCTATGCCTGCTAATATAGAAAAACCAAGCATTATATATAGCATTATATTCCTCCGTCAATTTTGAAATATCAGACTAATTATACTATATTACCATGCCTAATTCTACATAATTAAAGCGACAACTAACAAGTTGCCGCTTTAACTTAAACAAGTATCTTTCTTAAGAAATCTTGTGTTCTTGGATTTTTGGGATTATTGAAAAGCTCTTTAGGTTCTCCTTGTTCAACCATCTTACCTTCATCCATAAATATTACTCTGGAACCAACTTCCTTAGCAAATCCCATCTCATGGGTTACAACCACCATTGTCATTCCTTCCAGTGCAAGTTCTTTCATAAGCTCCAGAACCTCACCTACCATTTCAGGATCAAGAGCAGATGTAGGTTCATCAAATAGCATTACATCTGGTGACATTGCCAGAGCTCTTATAATTGCAACCCTTTGCTTCTGTCCACCTGAAAGCTGATTTGGATAACCATTTGCCTTATCTTCAAGACCTATTCTCTTTAGTAGTTTTAAGGCAATTTCCTCTGCTTCATCCTTCTTAAGTCCCTTAACCTGAATGGGAGCAAGGGTTATGTTTTCAAGAACAGTCATATGGGGAAAAAGATTGAACTGCTGAAATACCATTCCCATTTTTTCTCTTTGTTTATTAATATTATTACTCTTATCAGTTATGGATACCCCTTCAAATATTATCTCACCACTTGTAGGTTCTTCCAATAGATTTAAACATCTTAAGAATGTACTTTTACCAGATCCACTTGGTCCTATTATTACAAGTACTTCTCCTTGTTCTATTTCTTCGTTTATGTCCTTTAACACATGGAGATTGCCGAATTTCTTATTTAAATTAACTGTTTTGATCACCTAATCGCAACCTCCTTTCAAAAATACCCAATAACTTGGATAGAGTAAAGGTTATAATAAAATATATTATCGCTGCATATACCAATGGAATAAATGGTCTGTATGTTATTCCTCTCAATGTATCAGCATTATACATAATATCGTGTATTCCTATTACTGAGATTATTGCAGACTCCTTAACAAGAACTATAAATTCATTTCCCAATGCAGGTAGTATATTTTTAAAGGCTTGAGGGATAATTATGAATTTCATAGCCATTGCATGGGTCATACCTAAAGATCTTGCTGCCTCCATTTGACCCTTATCAATGGATTGTATCCCTGCTCTTATTATCTCAGCGACATATGCAGCTGAGTTTAATATAACTGCTATTGTACCAAGTGTAATTCTACTTAGTGAGAAAGGTAAAAACATGGGGAAACCATAGTATACTATATATATTTGAACTAACAGGGGTGTACCTCTTACCAGTTCGATATATGAAGTAGCTATTCCCTTTAATAATTTATTGTTGGATAATTTCAGCAAACTTAAGAACACTCCAACTATAGTCCCAAAGACTACCCCAAATAAACTGACACTTAGAGTTACACCTGTCCCTCTTAAAAAATACCTATAATATTGCATAAAAAAATCTAAATCTAAAAAATCCAAACCATAGCCTCCCTTTTACATTAAAAAGGCAAAAGAGAAATCTCTCTTTTGCCGGGGAATATCTTATTCTTCTGCTAGTGCTGTTGCATCAGCAATAAACTGCTCTATCTTGCCTTCGCTAATTAGTTTCTCTAATACTTGATTGATAACTTGGACTAATTCCTCATTGCCTTTGTTCACTGCTACAGCAACTCCATCCTCTTGTCCAAGAATTTCATCTACTAAAAACAGATCGTTGTTTTGTTGCACATACGCCTTTGCCACTGGTTCAACAAGAATAACTCCCTGTACCTTATTGCTCTTAAGTTCCAAAACTAAATCTGTTATCTTGCTTAGACCAACATACTCAGCTGTTGAAAACTTTTCTAAAGCAATATCCTCTTGGATTGTTGATTTTTGAGCTCCAATTTTTAAGCCCGCAAAATCATCAGGTACCTTCAAAGTATCTGCATCACTTAGCTTAACGATCATTCTTTGTTGTGCTTGGTAATAAGGGATTGAAAAATCAACTGATTTTTTTCTTTCTTCCTTTGCAACCATTCCTGCAATAACAAAATCTATATCATTTGTTACCAATGCAGGAAGCAATCCTTCAAACTTCATGTCAACTATTTCAAGTTCAACACCAAGCTCTTTTGCGATTTCTTTAGCAATTTCAATATCAAAACCTACAATTTCGTCTTTTCCATTGATTTCTTTGTGGAACTCATAAGGTGGATAATCCGCTGCCGTTCCTAAGACTATCTTTCCCTTTGACTTGATACTATCAACCTTTGATGTTGTATCTGCACCACTTGTACAACCTGCTAAAGCTACCACCATCATTACCATTGCCATCATTAATGCTATTTTCTTTTTCATTTTTATTCCTCCTATTATTTAAGTTTCTTGGCTATAATAGTGAGGAACTCCTTAGACCTTTGGAAGTCTTGTTTTCATCGCTGGAAACTAACTCCCATGGGCTCTTGATCAATTGATAAACTATCAAGATTAAGACCTCCTTTGAAATTAATATGTTATTGATTATATTCTCATCTTAATCATTTTGCAAGTATTTTTTTTACTTTTTATAAAATTTCTAAAGTTTCTTCTGTAGGATGAAGCAGTCCCAATAATATTGATATGCTCTTCTCATCCATATTAAGCCATATATCCTCCTGCTCCTTTGCTAGAATCACAGGCATTCTATCATGGATCTTTTTCATATCATTATTTGCTGTGGTGGTAATAATTGTATAAGTTGTTATTACATTACCTTCTTCATCCTGATAATCATTCAATAAACCAGCCATGGAGAATATTTCATTATTCTTTAGCCTTATACTTCTTTTCACCTTCTTATTATCCACCACTTCCCATTCAAAGAATGAAGTTGCCGGAACAATACACCGGTTTGTAAGAAAAGGTTTTTTAAAAGTAATCTTTTCATAAACACTTTCACCTCTAGCATTTATCAGAGGTTTCTTTGCAAAAGCAGGTGTAAATCCCCACTTCGCCTGAGTTATTACTCTTTTTTCCCCACCTTTTATCACGGGCATAATCTGAGTTGGATAAATTTCTTTTTTTCTACTAAACTGAGTCTCCATTACTATGGCCTTATATCTTTCTATTAGCTGATCTATATCAGCATCAAGGGCATATCTTCCACACATACGAATCCTCCTAACCTAGGACAATATTTCCTTTAAGAACTGTCCAGTATATGATTTTTCACACTTGGCTACTTCCTCTGGAGTTCCTGTGATAACTACAGTACCACCACCATCTCCACCTTCAGGCCCAAGATCTATTATATAGTCTGCAGTCTTTATCACATCCAAATTATGTTCTATGATTATTACTGTGTTATCCCCTTCAACCAACTGATTCAATACGTTTATCAACTTATGAATATCCGCTGAATGTAGGCCTGTGGTTGGTTCATCCAATATATATATGGTTCTTCCAGTTGCTCTTTTTGACAATTCTGTTGCTAACTTAACCCTCTGAGCTTCACCACCAGATAATTCAGTGGATGGCTGTCCAATTTTGATATAACCAAGACCTACATCGTATAATGTTTGGAGTTTCCTCTTGAGTTTTGGAAGGTTTTGAAAAAATTCCAACCCTTCCTCAACTGTCATCTCCAAAACATCGGATATGGTCTTTCCTTTGTACTTAACCTGTAAGGTTTCTCTGTTGTACCTTTTTCCCTTACATACCTCACATGGCACATAAACATCAGGTAGAAAATGCATCTCAACCTTTAGAATTCCATCTCCCTTACAGGCTTCACATCTTCCGCCTTTTACATTAAAGCTGAATCTACCCTTTTTGTAGCCTCTTATTTTAGATTCATTTGTCATGGCAAATACATCTCTTATGTGATCAAATAAACCAGTATATGTTGCTGGATTTGATCTTGGAGTTCTTCCTATTGGATTCTGGTCAATCTCTATTACTTTGTCTAAGTGTTCCAATCCCTTTATTCCTCTATTAAGTCCAGGTCTTATTCTTGCACCATTTAATTCATGGGCTAGGGTTTTGTACAGTACATGATTAACCAGGGAACTTTTCCCAGAACCAGATACCCCAGTAACACAAGTCATAAGTCCAAGGGGTATTTTTACATCAATGTTTTTTAGGTTATTCTCAGAAGCCCCAATAATTTCAATCCATTTTGAATTCACTGGTTTTCTCTTTTCTGGAATCTGTATTTTTAATTCTCCTGAAAGATACTTACCTGTAAGAGATTCCTCACATTCCAGTATATCCTCAACTGTTCCCTGTGCAACCACATACCCACCATGAATTCCAGCACCAGGTCCAATATCCACAATATGATCTGCCATCTTCATTGTATCTTCATCGTGCTCCACTACAATTAGAGTATTGCCTAAATCTGTAAGATTTCTTAGTGTTTTTAATAATTTTGAATTATCCCTTTGATGCAATCCAATACTTGGTTCATCCAATACGTATATAACACCCACTAGACTCGAACCTATTTGTGTTGCAAGTCTTATCCTCTGGGACTCTCCTCCAGATAGGGTTCCTGCAGCTCTGGATAAGGTTAAGTATTCCAATCCTACATCCACTAAGAAGTTTAATCTTTCTTTTATCTCTTTAAGAACCTGTTCCCCTATAATTTGGTTTTTCTTACTAAGCTCTATATTTTGGAAAAATTCCAGAGAATTTGAAACTGGCATATCTGTAATCTCGGTTATATTCAACCCTTGAATCTTTACAGACAATGCTTCCTTCTTAAGTCTTTTCCCTCCACAATCAGGGCATGGAGTCTCAGACATATATTCATTTATCTTATTTCTCATATAATCTGAGTATGTTTCCTTATACCTTCTCTCCAGATTAGGTATCACTCCTTCAAATTTCCCCTCATATTCCCTTTTTCCTGTATCATCAAAATGACTAAGAAAACTGAATTTAATACTCCTTGTTGTTCCATATAGCAGTTCCTTTAGAAACTTATCAGGGGCATCTCTTAAAGGAGCATCCATTGAAAAATCGTTATCCTTAGCCAGTGTCTTGAAAATCTGATAATAATATGTTTCTTCAGCGGAATTGCTAAATGGTGCTATGCCCCCATCATTTACACTTAAATTCCTATTGGGTATAACCAAGTCCTCATCAATTTCTGTATGATATCCCAATCCATTACATGTGGGGCACATTCCAAAGGGGCTATTAAAGGAAAATAGTCTTGGAGAAATCTCTTCAATAGCAATGTTGCAATGGATACATGCAAGTTTCTGGCTAAAGATCATTTTCTCCCCATCAATAACTTCAACTTCTACCAATCCATCCCCCATCTTTAATGCTGTTTCAATTGATTCAGAAAGCCTCCCCTGAATACCATCCCTAACAATCAATCTATCCACTACCACATAGATAGAATGCTTCTTATTCTTCTCTAGCTTTATCTCATCAGTTAATTCCAGCATTTCTCCATCAATATTAACCCTTATGAAGCCTTCCTTTCTTATTTGCTCAAGGAGTTTTGTATGCTCTCCCTTTTTCCCCCTTATAATTGGGGATAATATCTGAATTCGAGTTCTCTCATCCAACTCCATCACCTTATCAACCATCTGGTCAATGGTCTGTGATGTTATCTCCTTCCCACAACTGGGGCAATAAGGAATTCCTATTCTTGCGTATAGTAATCTTAGGAAGTCATAAACTTCTGTTACAGTACCCACAGTTGATCTAGGGTTTTTGGAGGTTGTCTTCTGGTCAATGGCAATTGAAGGAGAAAGCCCCTCAATATGTTCCACATCTGGTTTATCCATTTGTCCAAGGAACATTCTGGCATAGCTGGATAAGGACTCAACATATCTTCTTTGACCTTCTGCATATATTGTATCAAAAGCTAGGGAGGATTTACCTGACCCACTTAAACCAGTGAAAACTATAAATTTATTTCTTGGAAGCTCCAGGCTGATATTCTTAAGATTATGAACTTTTGCTCCTCTTATGATTATCTTATCTTTTGTCAATTCTTTCACCTCTTGTTTTTACCATCTTTCGTAGCTGAATTATTCTATCCCTTAATTCAGCAGCTTTTTCAAATTCTAGAGCTTCAGCCCTTTCTAACATTGCACTTTCTAGGTCTTCGATTATGGCTAATATTTCTGCCTCGTTAAACTTCTCTTCATACTTACCTTCGCCCTCAGCTGCAACTGTAGCCTCAATTATATTACGTATACCCTTAATTATGGATCTTGGGGTTATACTATTGTCCAGATTGTATTGGTTTTGTATCTTTCTTCTTCTGTTAGTCTCACTTATTGCCTTCTCCATGGATTTTGTAATATTATCAGCATACATAATTACCTTTCCTTCGATATTTCTAGCTGCCCTTCCTGTGGTCTGAATCAGTGATGTTTCACTTCTTAGAAAACCTTCCTTATCTGCATCCAAAATAGCAACTAAGGAAACTTCAGGTAAATCCAACCCTTCTCTTAGTAGATTTATACCTACCAAAACATCGTATTTACCCATTCTAAGATCCCTTATGATTTCCATCCGCTCAATGGTTTCCACATCAGAATGAAGATATGTGACCTTGATCCCTATCTTCTTAAAATATGCAGTTAAATCTTCTGCCATCTTCTTAGTCAGAGTAGTTACTAAAACTCTTTCTTCTCTTTGGGTAACCTTGTTTATCTCCTCTACCAGATCATCAATCTGATTTTTAGTTGGTCTAACCTGAACCACAGGATCCAATAATCCAGTGGGTCTAATTATCTGCTCAACAGTGTTCTGACTTCTACTGGTCTCATAAGGTCCCGGAGTTGCCGATACATATATGGCCTGTTTAACAAGGCTCTCAAATTCCTGAAACCTTAGAGGTCTATTATCAAGAGCAGATGGCAATCTAAATCCATATTCCACCAGGGTTGTTTTTCTTGATTTATCCCCTTCAAACATTCCCCTTATCTGGGGTATTGTCACGTGGGATTCATCTATTATAACAAGAAAGTCCTCTGGGAAATAATCTATCAAGGTATATGGTCTACTTCCAGCCTCCCTCTGACTAAGGTGCTTAGAATAGTTTTCAATACCAGAGCAAAATCCCATTTCCCTGAGCATCTCGAGATCATACCTTGTTCTTTGCTCCAGTCTCTGGGCTTCCACTAACTTATCCTTATCCCTGAGCTCTTTCAATCTTTCATCCAACTCCTGTTCAATGGTTACAAGTGCCCTTTGAACCTTTTCTTCAGTAGTGGCAAAGTGGGAAGCTGGAAAAATTGATACATGATTTCTGTATCCTATAATTTCACCTGTAAGATAGTTAACCTCTGTTATTCTATCAATTTCATCCCCGAAAAATTCTACTCTTATGGAATGCTCCGTGGATGCAGCTGGAAATATTTCCAATACATCTCCTCTGGCTCTAAAAGTACCCCTTACGAAGTTCATGTCATTTCTAATGTATTGGATATCAACTAATTTCCTCATAATCTGGTCTCTGTCCTTTATCATTCCAGGTCTTAGAGATACAACCAAATTTTCATAATCAATGGGATCACCCAATCCATAAATGCAGGATACAGAAGCAACTATAATGACATCTCTTCTTTCAAATAATGCCATGGTAGCCGAGTGTCTAAGCTTATCTATCTCTTCATTTATGGAAGAATCCTTTTCAATATATGTGTCCGTCTGAGGTACATAGGCTTCAGGTTGATAATAATCATAATAACTTACAAAGTATTCAACAGCAGAACTTGGAAAGTACTCCTTGAACTCACTTGCCAGCTGATATGCCAAGGTCTTATTATGTGCTATGACCAAAGTGGGTTTTTGAACTCTTTCGATTATATTTGCCATGGTGAAGGTCTTTCCAGATCCAGTGACTCCCAGCAAAACTTGGTCTCTAAGTCCTTTTTGTATTCCATCCACCAATTTATCTATTGCCTGTGGCTGATCCCCCGTCGGTTTGTATCCTGATTCTATCTTAAATTGATTCATTTTATCACCTCTTCTATCAAACGCTTGTTCTATTATATTATACCTTATTGTTGCAAAAATCCATAGAAATTATTAATCTTGTGAAAAGATCTTTAATAATGTAAAATTATCTAGAGGAGGGATAACATAAATGCTAAAAATAAAATACATATCACTACTGTTGTGCTTGGCTATGATTCTATCCGCTTGCTCTAAATTTGATCTGTTAAATAAAGATGTCCCTCCTAAAACAGAGGTTAGTGAAGGTTTCAAATTCTCCATTGATAAAATCGCCCTTTCTAGAAGTTATCAAAATACAATCCCAAGGGTTGAAGTAATCAAACGAAATAATAGGACTTCACTTCTTGTCTCAGCAGGATTAGTCAAAAGTTCAGGTGTTGAAGTGTTAGATGTCTCAAAAGTAGATAACACTATAAATATTCAAATAAGAAATAAAGAAGATAAATCTGCACAATTAGTTATACCCCAAATTTGGATAGATATTTCAGGTATTTCTCAAAGCACATTAGAGACCATGAGATTTAATATAATCAATGAAAACTATAATCCCATTGAAATAACTTATGGAATCGTAGATGTCTTGAATAAGATAAGTTCTGATCTTAGAATATCATCATCCAGCTCCCCATCAACAGAGCTTATTCAAGATGGAGACAAATTCATATGGGAGATATATTACCAGAATATTTTTGATAGATATAGTAAGGAAATACCCCTTATAAACTTAAAGGTTCAAGTGGATACAAAATCTGGTAGTATCATTAGTTCAAGTAAAAGTCTTATCTCATCGTTGGTAGATGAAGGGAAAATTGTAGATTTCATACAGGATAAAGGTATGCTTTACATTATTGAAAATCCAGAATCCACTTACAAAAATAGTCTTTGGTTTTATGACTTCAAGGAAAAGAGCAAGGATTTATACTTTGAAACAAATGATCAGATATTAAATGTCAAAATGAGCCCTGATGAGAAAAATATAAGCCTAATTACTTCCAAAGAAACTAAGAATTTCCTTTATATAATCCAGACTAAGGATAGAAGAGTTCTTTATGTAAATGTACTGGGGGATTTGTCACCAAGGGTATCACTATGGAAGGATAAGGATGAGTTGTATGTACTAGGAGAGCCAACTGAGTTGTCTTCTACCCTTTTATTGTACAATTTAGATGACAATATTATAAGCCAATCAAGAACCTATAATACTCCATTGGCAAACTTCAGGTATAAGAAGGATCTGTTTTTAATTGCAGAGATAGTACAAGATAATACAAACAGGAATATAAAAATAAGTAATGATGACAGTTACTTTAGGCATATTGGAAGCGGATTTATGGTGAATTTAATAGATAGGGATTTTGTAATATTCTTAAGTAAATCCCTAGAATCAGATGTTAATATTCTTAATGTTTATAACCTTAATGACCCAGAAGAAGGATACATTATTGAAAGAAATATACTAAATTATCAAATCTTAAATAAGGATAAGATTCTGTTGGTAGAAAAGCTAAATGGTGGGAATGACTTCATGACATATATTCTCCATGTTGATTCTAAAGAATTAGAGGAAATTGGAAAGGTTAACAGTAATCTTGTTTATCTAGATTACAACAGAGAGATCTTATATGTGGATTTAATAATACCCTTTGAATCTGATCTGTCTGAGATAATATATACAATTGATGCAAAACACATAAAATAAGAGCCCAAAATAAATTGGGCTCTTATTTATAGCTTTTCTCTCAAAACTTCAATTGCCTTTTGCAGTTGATTATCCACATTAAGATAATCAATCCCTATACCTTCGACATCTTCATCAAGTTCTACTTCCACATCAGGAACAATCCCTATACCGTGTATATTTGTTCCATTTGGAGTGAAATACTCTGAGATTGTAACCTTTAACCCTGTACCATCTGGTAAATCCCTAAGGGTTTGAACAACACCCTTACCAAATGTTGTGGTTCCTATTAAAGTACCTCTTTCATTGTCCTTAATAGCTCCTGCAAGAATCTCAGAAGCACTTGCACTTCCACCATTAATCAATACTACCAGAGGTAGGTCAACATAGTTCTTATCTGAATAAGCATAATTTCTTCTACCATTCTTATCCTGGGTATAGACTATTGTTCCTTCACCAAGAAGCTCATCTGCAATTTCTGTACTTACATTTAGTAATCCA
>JAUWAD010000007.1 GCA_030602225.1 Bacillota bacterium
TATATTAGTTTCATAAATAATACCTCCTTCTTTTCTTAGTTTCTATATACCCTATAGCCCTAATTTGAAATGTTTTTGTTAAAGCTTTGTAACCAAATCATAATAATAAGTTGATATACTAAGGATATAAAGGAGGGAAAACACATGAAAGTAGTAGCATTAGTTTTAGTGATTGCATTGTTACTGGTGGGTTGCAGTGGTGGCATAGAGTCTAAGAACATCGCATTTGCCAGTGAAGATGTTGATAGCAAGATTACAGACAGCAATTTAAAGTTTGCCTTTGATATATTTAGAGAAATAAACAAGGGTGATTTGGATACCAACGTATTTATATCACCATTAAGCATCTCCACTGCCTTAGCCATGACATATAATGGAGCAGAAGGGGAAACTTTAAGGGAAATGGAGGAAGCACTTAACTTTAGTGGAATACCAAGAAATATTGTAAATATATCATACAAAAGTTTATTGGATTATCTGGTAAGGGATGATGAGGAAATCCAAACCCTTGTTAGTAATTCCATCTGGTACAGACAGGGAGAGGAAATCAAGGCAGAGTTTCTTAAAACCATGAAGGAATACTATAATGGTCATGTGGATAATCTGGATTTCAATGATCCAGCTTCAGTGGATACCATAAATAAATGGATAGATGACTCCACCAAGGGTTTGATTCCAGGTATGCTTCAACCACCAATTCCAAGGGATGTGATTATGTATCTAATAAATGCAGTTTACTTCAAAGGAGAATGGAGTAATCAGTTTAAGGAAGAGGACACAAGGGATTTAAGCTTCATTCAATATGATGGCAGTGAAGGTGTAATCCCAATGATGTGGATGAATGATACCATAGAATACTACAAAGGAGATAACTTCAAAAGCGTAAGATTACCATATGGGGATGGAAAGGTCGGCATGTATCTTGTACTCCCTGATGAAGGGGAAGATATAAATGACCTTATAAATAGCTTTGATGTTGTAGCTTTCAATGATATTAAGGATAATCTAATGGAAACAGAGGATGTTAATATTATGATTCCAAAGTTCAAGATGGAATATGGAATCAAGGATATAACTGATGAATTAAAAGCTCTTGGTATGGATACCATATTTGATGAAAGAGCGAATTTAAGTAGTATCAAAGATGATATATATGTTAGTAGCGTACTGCATAAGGCGGTAATTGAAGTGAATGAAAAGGGAAGTGAAGCAGCAGGAGTTACAGTTGTTGAAATGAGAGTGACTTCCATAATGGAACCAGTTACTTTCATAGCAGATAGACCATTTTTCTTCTTCATCGGAGAGGAAGAGTCAGATACAATTCTATTTATTGGAAAATACGGTAAAATTAATTAGGAAGGCAAATGCTTTCCTAATTTTTTTTCGTTAAACTTAAGTCTATTGTGTGATAAGATATACTAAGAGGAAAGCTTGAATAGTATATCCTATTGGAATCTCATAGGTATAATAAAGTGGATGGAGGATGGAAATGAGTCAGCAGATAAGAAGAATATTTGTAGAGAAGAAGGAAGGTTTTAATGTAGAGGCAACACATCTTAGAAATGAGTTAAAGGAAACATTGAACTTGAACTCATTGGAAGAGGTGCGAATACTTAATAGATATGACTTTACTTGCAAAAATGACCAGGACTATACCAAGATAGTTAAAGTTGTATTTTCAGAGCCAAATGTGGACATTGTTTATGAGAATGGATTACCTCAGGGAGAGTACCTTCCCCTGGCAGTGGAATACTTACCAGGTCAATACGACCAAAGAGCAGATTCAGCAGAACAATGTATAGGGATACTTTTAGAAGATAACTCATCAAAGGTTAAATCAGCCAAAGTATATCTATTTTCAGGAAGTTTGACACAAGAAGATTACATAAAAATCAAGGAGTATATGATAAACCCCATAGATTCTAGGGAAGCATCCATGGAAATCCCCACTAGTCTTGAGGATGATACCTATGAGGTAGAGGATATTGAAGTGGTGGATGGATTTATCCAGATGGATGACAAATCATTGGAAGAGTATAGAAAGAGCATAGGCTTTGCCATGAGCTTTGAAGACATACTTATGATAAGAGACTACTTCAGGGATGATGAGAAGAGAAATCCAACGGTTACAGAATTGAAGGTAATTGATACCTATTGGTCAGATCACTGCAGACATACCACTTTCTTTACTGAAATTCAGGATATAAAGCTAAGTGAAGGAAAATACAAGGATGTCTTTCAAAAAGCCCTGGATCAATACCTATTATCAAGGAATGATTTAGGAGTTACAAAGCCAGTTACTTTAATGGATTTGGCAACCATAAATGCCAAGGAAGCAAAGAAGCTGGGCTTGATGAAGGATCTGGATATATCTGAGGAGATCAATGCATGTAGTATTGAGATAGATGTGGATGTTGATGGTGTGGATGAAAAGTGGTTGTTAATGTTTAAGAATGAGACACACAATCATCCAACGGAAATAGAGCCATTTGGAGGAGCTGCCACCTGTTTGGGAGGAGCAATAAGGGATCCATTATCAGGTAGAAGTTATGTATATCAGGCTATGAGGGTTACAGGAAGTGGAGATCCAAGGCAATCCTTGGAGGATACATTACCTGGTAAATTACCACAAAGAAAGATTACAAAAGAAGCAGCCAGAGGATACAGTTCCTATGGTAACCAAATTGGTCTAGCTACAGGTCAGGTTACTGAAATTTATCATAATGGTTATATTGCAAAGAGGATGGAAGTTGGAGCTGTTATAGCTGCGGCACCAAAGTATAATGTCATCAGAAATCAACCAGAGCCAGGGGATATTATCCTGCTGGTGGGTGGAAAGACAGGTAGAGATGGCATTGGTGGAGCAACTGGATCTTCCAAGTCCCATACTGAAGAATCATTGATAAAATCAGGTGCAGAGGTACAAAAGGGAAATGCACCAGAAGAGAGGAAAATACAAAGACTCTTTAGAAATCCATCCCTATCAAGGCTGATCAAGAGATGTAATGACTTCGGAGCGGGAGGGGTATCAGTTGCAATTGGAGAATTAGCTGATAGTCTGGAGATAAATCTGGATGTGGTTCCAAAGAAGTATGAAGGATTGGATGGAACTGAACTAGCCATATCAGAATCCCAGGAGAGAATGGCAGTGGTCATAAACCCTAAGGATTATGAAAAATTTGTTGAACTGACCCATGAAGAGAATCTACAGGTTACAAAGGTTGCTGAAGTTACAGATTCAGGTAGACTGGTAATGAAATGGAGAGGGGAAAGCATCCTGGATATTAAGAGAAGCTTCCTGGATACAAACGGAGCAAAGCAATCAGCTAAGGTTGAATTAGCTCAGCCTAGGGAAGAAAGAGCAGAAGTAAGTGTAAGTAGCTTTAAAGAAAGTATGGAAAGCACCTTATCAGATCTTAATGTATGTTCTCAACAAGGCATGAATGCAATGTTTGACAATACAGTTGGAGCAGCCACAGTGCTTATGCCATTGGGTGGAAAGCATAGATTAACCCCAATTGAAGGAATGGTTGCAAAGATACCAGTACTTAAGGGCGATACAAAGAGTTGCAGTCTTATGACATATGGATTTGACCCTTACCTTTGTGAATGGAGTCCATTCCATGGAGGAATTTATTCAGTAGTTGAATCAGTGGCTAAAATTGTAGCCCTTGGTGGAGATAGAAGAAATGTAAGATTGAGTATGCAGGAATACTTTGAAAAACTTGAAAATAACCCTGTTAAGTGGGGCAAGCCATTTAGTGCATTGCTAGGAGCATATATTGCACAAAAACAATTTGGAATAGGAGCAATTGGAGGGAAAGACTCCATGTCAGGGACATTTAAGGATATATCAGTACCTCCAACCATTATTGCATTTGCAGTGGCAAAAGATAATGTTGAAAATATTATTTCACCTGAATTTAAGAAAGAAGATTCAAAGGTATACATTTTCCAAGGAAGAATCGATGAATATAATATGCCAGATTTTGATGGATTTAAAAATGGCTATGATACTATTAAGAGACTGGTAGATGAAGGAAAGATTCTTTCAGCAAAAACCGTATTAAAGGGTGGAATTTCAGCTGCCATAGCCAAGATGGCTTTTGGAAATAAGATTGGATTTAAGTTTGAAGAACTGGATTTGGATTATCTATTTAAGGAACTACCAGGGAGCATTTTAGTAGAGGTTGAAAGGGACATTACTCTACCTCAGGAGTTCAAGCTCATAGGTTCAACCATTGAGGAAAGTAAAATAATCTATAGTGATGAAGAACTTGAAATGGATAGATTAATTGAAATATGGCAGGAACCATTGAAGAAGGTATTTGTCATCAAGGAAGATGAAAGAGGGGAAGTGCAAAATGTAGTCGGGAAATCCACCTGTAAGGCATATGGTGGAATAAAGATACCTAAACCTAGGGTATTCGTTCCAATCTTCCCAGGAACCAACAGTGAGTATGACTCAGTTAGGGCATTTGAAAAGGCTGGTGGTGAAGTAAAGAGTAGAGTTTTTAGAAATCAATCCACACAGGATATTGAAGAATCCCTTAAGGAATGGGCTAAAGAGATTAAGAATAGTCAGATCCTAATGATACCAGGAGGATTTTCAGCAGGAGATGAACCAGATGGATCAGGAAAATTTATCGCCACAGTATTTAGAAACCCAAGACTAAGTGAAGCAGTTATGGACCTTTTAAATAATAGGGATGGTCTGGTTCTGGGAATATGCAATGGATTCCAGGCATTGATCAAACTTGGATTATTGCCATATGGTGAAATAAGGGATATAGGAGAAGAAGATCCAACCCTTACCTTTAATAAGATAGGTAGACATATCTCCCAAGTATCTCCAACTAGAATAGCATCAAAATTATCCCCTTGGTTAAAGAACACAGAGATTGGACAAGTATACTATATGCCATTCTCCCATGGAGAGGGAAGATTTGTAGCGGATGAAAAGACACTTGAAAGACTAATAGAAAATGGCCAGATTGCAACACAATATGTTGACTTAAGTGGAAACGCCACCTATGATGGTACATTTAATCCAAATGGTTCCCTATATGCAGTGGAGGGCTTAACAAGTCCAGATGGAAGGGTATTTGGTAAAATGGGTCACTCAGAGAGAATAGGATATGGAGTATACAAGAATGTACCAGGAGAAAAGGATCAGAGAATATTCCAAGCAGGAATAGACTATTTCAAGTAATTAGAGAAGGGTTTTCCCCTTCTCTTTTTCATAAGGATGGAATAATTGTCCCATTTTTGTTAAAATAGACTCATGATATGCAAGGATAATGGAGGGATGGAATATGAAATTTGTTACGTATCACTACAATGGCAAGACTTCAATTGGAGTTTTAGCAAGGGATGAAAAAAGCGTATTTCCCATGGAGGAAGTTTTAGAAGACAGAGTTTTTGAAGATATGATTTCCTTCATAGAAGCCTATGAGGATGGATGGAGTGAGCAGATCCAGGATTATCTCTCCCAGGGGAAGAAAGGATTGGCATTAAGTGATATTACTGTATTAGCTCCCATAATAAGACCACCCCATGATATAATCTGTCTTGGTGTGAATTATCAGGATCATCTTGAGGAATCTCAGAAGGCTATGAAAAGTGACACCTTAAAGAAGGTGGAGGCACCAGTGTACTTTTCAAAGAGAACATGTGGGATACTTGGACCGGAGACAGAAATAGATGGACATCTTGATATGGATGAATACCTTGATTATGAAGTGGAACTGGCAGTGATTATAGGTAAAAGGGGTAAGGATATACCTAAGGAGGATGCAGTTAAATATATATTTGGATATTCCATATTCAATGATTTTTCAGCCAGGAGACTACAAAGATATCATACACAGTGGTACAAGGGAAAAAGTCTTGATGATTTCTCAGTGATGGGTCCATGTATACTTCATGCATCAGGAACCAGTAACCCTTACCATGTGGATATTATGACAATGGTAAATGGAGAAACGAGACAGCAGTCAAATACAAATAAACTGATCCATTCCATAGAGGAAATAATAGCGGATTTTTCCAAAGGTGTAACATTGGAACCAGGGGATATTATAATAACTGGCACACCAGCAGGAGTAGGTATGGGCATGAATCCACCAGGATATTTAAGTTCTGGAGATGAAGTGGAATGCCATATTGATGGAATTGGAGTATTAAGAAATAGAATCAAATAGATATAAGGAGTGGTGTTAGTGCAGGCAACTCTTGTAATAAAGAATATTGGAACATTAGTTACCCTTAAAGGTGAAAATGCACCAAGAAAAGGAAAGCTTCAAGGTGAAATAGGAGAGATTGAAAATGGAGTTATAGCCATAAGGGATGATAGGATTATTCATGTGGGAAGTGGAGAACTCCCTGATGTAATAGATGTAACTGGAGCTCAGATAATAGATGCAGGAGGTAAGGTAGTAACGCCAGGTCTCATCGATTGTCATACCCATTTGGTCCATGGAGGGAGTAGAGAGAACGAACTGGCCATGAAATTAGATGGTAAAGGGTATCTTGAAATCCTAGCCAGTGGAGGAGGAATCCACTCCACAGCAAGGGCAACTGAAAAAGCATCATTCCAGGAACTTTATGAAAAGGCATATAAGAGCTTAGATATAATGAAAAGTTTTGGAATAACAACAGTTGAAGGTAAATCGGGTTATGGAATTGGAAGCTTCCAGACAGAAATCAAGCAGATGGAAGTAGCCAAGAAACTCAATGAAGATCATCCTCTAAGGGTTATATCAACATTTATGGGAGCCCATGCCATTCCTATGGAGTATAAGGATGACTCAGATAAGTTTGTGGATATAATGCTTAATGAAATGCTACCTAAGGTTGTGGAAATGGACCTGGCAAAATTCTGTGATGTGTTCTGTGAGGAAGGGGTATTCTCAATAGATCAATCCAGAAGAATCCTACTAAAGGCAAAAGAATTAGGTTTAGTTCCCAAGATACACGCAGATGAAATAGTATCCCTTGGGGGAGCAGAATTATCAGCGGAAGTTGGAGCCATTTCAGCGGAGCACTTGGTGGGAGCCAGTGAGCAGGGAATAAAGGATATGGCAAAAGCTGGAGTTGTTGCAGTACTACTTCCTGGAACAAGCTTCAATCTCGGGAAAAAAGAACCGGCAAAGGCAAGACTGATGATAGAAGAAGGGGTGCCTGTGGCGTTATCCACAGATTATAATCCGGGAAGCTGTCCAACGGAGAATCTTCAGTTTATAATGACATTGGCATCATTACACCTTAGGATGAAACCAAGTGAGGTAATAACAGCAGTTACAATGAATGCAGCTGCAGCATTGGGAATAGAAAAAGAAGTGGGGTCCATCCAGGTGGGAAAGAAAGCAGATATAGCTATATTTGATATACCAAATATTGATTATATGATTTATCATTTTGGCATTAACCATAATTACATCACCATCAAAGATGGCAAGATTATATACAAGAAATAGATATGGGGGAATTAGTATGTGGAGTAATGAATTAATATCAGATTCAATGACAATAAAACTTGATAATTATCTTCCGGAGTATCCCAAGTTTGAGAAATTCATAAGAAGAGCGCCAAAGAGGGAACTAACCCTTACTAAAAGAGAAATCAAGCTAGCATTAAAAAATGCCCTTAGGTATATACCTGAAGCTCTTCACGAAGTAATAGCACCAGAGTTCTTGGATGAATTATTAACAAGAGGAAGGATTTATGGATATAGATTTAGACCAAATACATTGATCTATGGTAAACCAATCGATGAGTATAATGGTAAGTGTATTGAAGGAAAGGCATTTCAGGTTATGATAGATAATAATTTATCCTTTGATGTGGCATTATACCCCTATGAGCTTGTAACATATGGTGAAACAGGTCAGGTATTTCAGAACTGGATGCAGTACAATCTGACCATGAAGTATCTGGAAGAACTGACAGAGGAACAAACCCTTGTTATCCAGTCAGGGCATCCCCTTGGACTTTTTAAATCAAGCAAAGAAAGCCCAAGGGTTATAATCACCAATTCTCTGATGATCGGGGCTTATGATAATCAGGAACAGTGGATAAAAGCCCAGGCCATGGGAGTTGCAAACTACGGACAGATGACAGCGGGAGGATGGATGTATATTGGTCCCCAGGGGATAGTCCATGGAACATACAATACCATTTTAAATGCAGGAAGGATAAAGCTTGGAATTTCAGGGAGTGAAGATTTAAGGGGTCATATGTTTGTAAGCTCTGGACTGGGAGGAATGAGTGGAGCTCAAGGAAAGGCAGCTAAAATAGCTGGAGGAGTGGGAATCATCGCTGAAGTGGATCTATCTAGAATAAACACTAGATTGGAGCAAGGATGGATAGATGAGGTGTACACAGATTTAAGCGAACTTTTTATAGCTTCTGGAAAAGCCATGGATGAGAAGAAGGCAATGGCAATAGCATATCATGGCAATATCATAGACCTACTGGAATATGCCCTTGAGAATAGTATTCATATAGAGTTATTATCAGATCAGACATCCTGTCATGCTCCATATGATGGAGGATACTGCCCACAGGGGTTAACATTCGAAGAAAGGACCAGGATGCTAAATGAAAATAAGGAAGACTTTAGGAGAGAAGTGGATAAGAGCCTTAAAAAGCACTTTGAAATCATCCAGGGTCTTGTAAATAGGGGAACTTACTTCTTTGACTATGGAAACAGCTTCCTAAAGGCGGTATATGATGCAGGTGTGGATGAAGTATCCAAGAATGGAGTGGATGATACTGAAGGATTCATATTCCCAAGTTATGTAGAGGATATAATGGGGCCAATGCTTTTTGATTATGGTTATGGTCCTTTTAGATGGGTTTGTTTAAGTGGGAAGCATGAAGATTTAATAAAGACAGATAAGGCTGCAATGGACTGTATAAATCCTGATAGAAGAGGTCAGGATAGGGATAACTACAATTGGATAAGAGATGCTGAGAAGAATAAACTTGTAGTTGGAACCCAGGCAAGAATATTGTATCAGGATGCAAAGGGAAGAACAGAAATTGCCCTAAGATTCAATGAAATGGTAAGAAATGGAGAAGTGGGACCAATAATGCTAGGTAGGGATCATCATGATGTTTCAGGAACAGACTCTCCATTTAGAGAGACATCAAATATTAAGGATGGAAGCAATATTATGGCAGATATGGCAACCCATTGCTTTGCTGGAAACGCAGCTAGAGGAATGAGCTTGATTGCCCTTCACAACGGTGGTGGAGTTGGTATTGGAAAATCCATTAATGGTGGATTTGGAATGGTTCTTGATGGTTCAGAAAGGGTTGATAGGATTCTGAGCACAGCAATGCCATGGGATGTAATGAGTGGTGTGGCAAGAAGAGCCTGGGCAAGAAATGATAATTCCATTGAAACTGTAATTGAATTTAACAAGGAAAATCAGGGAAGGGATCACATTACTCTGCCATATATACCTAAGGAAGATTATATTGATAAGTTACTTGAAGAAAAAATTAAATAAATATTTATAATATAGGTCCAGAAATGGACCTATATTTAATTAAAATGGGTATAAATATGTAACCATATCAAAGAGCTGTCTGGAGGGTTATATATGATAATTGGAAAAAGTAAAATCATATCTATACTACTGATATTAGTAGTTTTTTTCTTAGGGGTATTATATCTAAGTAATTTAAATAAGGTGGATGAACAAGAAGAAGAGATTCAAGTTCCTGAAAGTACTATACTTGTTCCTAACTACTCAAATACCAGATATGGTCAGATATATCTGGCGGGAGGTTGCTTCTGGGGGGTACAAGCCTATTTTGACAGGGTGGAAGGGATAGTATATACAAATGTTGGTTATGCAAATGGGGATACTGAATCCACCAATTACTATGAATTGAGAAACACGAATCATGTTGAAGCAATGTATCTGGTATATGATAAGGATATTATAAGTCTTGAAACCATATTAGGCTACTACTACTCAGTTATTGATCCCACAATCAAGAATAGGCAGGGAAACGACATTGGAACCCAGTATAGGACGGGGATTTATTATGTGGAAGAAGGAGATGTAGATACCATCAATAGGATTACAGAAGAGGTAGGTAGAAATTACTCCAAACCAATCGTCACTGAAATAGAACCAATAAGAAATTATATTATTGCTGAGGATTTTCATCAGGATTATCTTGCAAAAAATCCAGATGGTTATTGCCACATTGACTTATCCTACATTCCACAGGAAAAGCCATATGTTTACAAAAGCGATTACAAGAAGCCATCTATGGATGAAATAAGGGCTAAGTTATCCAGACTTCAATTTTCCATAACCCAGGAAAATGATACTGAAGTAGCGTTCCAGAATCCTTATTGGAATAATGATGAAGAGGGAATATATGTTGATATAGTAACTGGAGAGCCATTATTTCTTTCCAGGGATAAGTATGATTCAGGTTCTGGCTGGCCCAGTTTTACAAGGCCAATACAGTGGAATGTGGTAAATTATACCATGGATGAATCCTATGGAATGAAAAGGATTGAAGTAAGAAGTAGGGTGGGAGATTCCCATCTAGGTCATGTATTTGAAGATGGACCAAAGGGTGAAGGTGGTTTGAGATTCTGCATCAATAGTGGAGCTTTGGAGTTTATCCATATGGAGGATATGGATAAAAGAGGATATGGTGAATTCATAGATATGGTTAAGAAATAAGTTCTAGGTCATTTGCCTAGAACTTTTTTGTAATAGTCATATTCAAGAATTCTTTGGGAGAAGAAAAATCTACCATCCACAATATTTGACATTCTTTTTTCATGTTCCTTTATTTCATCGAAGGACAAGTCCAATTCAGAATTGGGGATAAAGGAATTTGATTTTGCATCGTATTTTCCATATTTTGATATATAGCTTCGGTTGGAAAAAATAACCAAGGGATCATGATCCGATAGTATATCCCTTCCCATAAGTAGTCTGGAATCGAAATCCAGTCCAAACAAGTTTGAAACCGTAGGTAGAATATCCAAGCTTGATGCAGGTTTTGATACTCTGATTCTATCCAGCCCAGGTTTATATATAATAAGATTGTTCTTATAAATCTTAAATACTTCATCAACAATTTCACCACTTAACTCATGGATGTATTTATTGTGCAGTCCATAAGGGTAGTGATCAGAGCACAAGACGATAATTGTATTATCAGCCTTACCACTTAGAACAAGCTGAGACTCCAAATACTCCAATGCAAGATTAAGTTCAATCTGTGATGCAAGGTAAGCTTTCACAGTGGGACTATAATCCAGATGTTCAACCTTGTTTCTATTCTTTCTGGCCATGGCGTGTTCCTTGAATGAGTACCACAAATGTCCACTTATGGTCATATAATAGGCGTGGAACTTATCCTCGTCTATATATTCAGGAATTGTTACTTTCATCATATCCAAATCAGATCTTGGCCATATATCATCCATAATAAGACCATTTCCAATCCCCTTGTAATCATATCCTATATTAGGATGACTGAGATCTCTGTCGAAATAATCATAGCTATGATTATGATAGGCTTTGGTCATATATCCTAATGACTTAAATTGATTGCCCAATGTAAAGGGAAGATAGTTTTTAGATGAAAGACTGAAACTCCAAATTCCAGCCTTTGGTATGAGACCTGTAGTGGCAACATATTCTCCATCGGATGTGCTTACTCCCCACAAGGGAGTATAGAAATTTTCAAAGTAGAAACCCTTATTTACCATTTTAAATAATGTTGGAGTCATATTCTCATTCACCGCAAGATGGGAAAATCCCTCAGCAGTTATGAATATGAGATTATGACCCTTAAATAAACTAGTGAAGTCATTTTTCATGGTTGGAGTTACACTTTTGAAATACTCATGCATGGAGATAATTTTAGCATCCGATTCATTTTTCATAAGAATTTCAAAATCAATATTCAAGACATTGAATTTATCCACATCATTAGAGCCTATTATCTTATCCATGGGATAAGATATCAAAGCCTCCAGGTCTATCCTTGGATCCCAACCAAATATTTGCCTCTTTGCATCAAGCCTTAAGTATGTTAGCATTCCAAGATTTTCCACTGAGAACTCAGGTTGATGAATATTGTAGTATAGATTGTAGGGAGAGTTAGTTTCCCTTCTTCCAGTATTAACAAGAGTAAGTGCAACTAAATGAGAAGATATACTCAGTACTAAGTAGCCAATACTTAAGTATATGTGAAATTCATTGTTGGCAGGGATTTTAGATTTAGAGATTAGCATCAAAATAAAAGGGAGGAGCATAAGAAGAATAAGGTGAATGTTTTTTCTTATGGCAAAAAATGCCTCCTTGGCAAACTCAAGAACCTTTCCAACATTTTCAGCTGAGTAGGAAATGTAAAAGGTTTTGAATATTTTAAAGTACACCAACTGGGATGCAAATAATATGCACAATAAGACCATTGAGACAAATAGAAATACAATGTTAAAATTTGAAGGTAAAATATTGTAAACAAGAGAAAGAATAAAAGATATGGAAACAGAAAAAATAAGTGTAAGGACTAGTCCAATATTCATTAGACTTATTCCCACGAAGGATTTTAATAAGAGTTCAAGATACATAATTGAAGATAGATAAATTACAAAAGGAATATGACTCAATTTAGACCCTCCCTTTGGGATGCAAGTATATATATCATCTTATATCCAATTTTAGTGCTGTACTATCAAAATGACCAAAATAATCATAGGAAACATGATATAATATTTCCATAAAGTTAGATTTTCATTTATCATTCATGGGATAGTCGCTATTAATATAAGGGAGGGAAGAGAATTGTCAAATAATACTGTACTTACTCAACAAAGTCACAGAACAATTAGAGAGTTTAAAGACATGGAAGTACCAGGAGAAATATGGGAAGAGTTAATGGAGGTTGCAAGGAGAACAGCATCTTCCAATGGTATGCAAACCTATTCCATTATTAGAATAACGGATAAAGCTCTTAAGGAAGAAATATCAAAGGTATGTAATCAGGAATATGTGAGAAGAGCCCCAGAACTTCTTATTTTCATAGTGGATAATTTCAGGAATTATAGTATTTTAAAGGAGAAAAATAAAGATACTAGCCATGCAGGTTCCATGGACTGGTTTATTCAAGGATTCACAGATGGTGTTTTAGCTATTCAAAACATAGTAAATGCTGCAGAATCCATGGGGTTAGGTGCACTGTATTTGGGAAGTGTATTGAATAATCCTGGGGAGATTATAAAGCTTTTGAATCTTCCTAAGCTGACATTTCCCATACTTGGCCTTGGCATAGGATATCCCAATCAGGATCCTCAACTTAAGCCACGAATGGAAATGAAATTAAGAGTGTTTGAGAATGGATATTCACTAAATACTAATATACTTGAAAAGCTTATGGATTATGATGAAGAAATGCAAACCTACTATGACTTAAGAAATGCCAATAGAAGAGTTGATAGTTTCACAGATCAAGTGGTTTTTAAGTATACTAATTTCAATCCCATAAGGGAAGGGATAGTAAATGATATTTTAAGTCAGGGGTTTGATCTGAAACTGAAGGAATAAAGAATTACCGAATTTCACAAGGAGAATATATGAGACTATTTATAGGCATTAATTTTCAGGATGAAATCAAGGAGATAATTAATATTTCCATAAACACAATTAAATCCAAAACTATTAGGGGAAGATTTGTTGATAAGGATAATATCCATCTAACTCTGGTTTTTATTGGGGAATGTGATGAAGCATCCTTAAACAGGATTAAAAATGTCATGGATGAGATTAGCATAGATCCATTTAAAATAAAGCTGAATGATCTGGGTAGGTTTGAAAGAAAACAAGGAGACATAGTCTGGATTGGTCTTGAGGAAAACTCTACATTATCAAGGATAGTTTATCAATTGGAAGAAGTCCTAAGAAGAGAAGGCTTTACAATTGAGCAAAGACCGTATATTCCCCATGTAACCTTAGGAAGAAAGGTAAAATTTTTAGGAGAATTTCCACAGGTTGAATTTAATATCCCCATAAATATTTCATCTCTTTCTTTGATGGAATCAACAAGCAGGAGCGGACGACTACAATACATCTCTCTGTATAGTAAAAAATTGTAATAATCATTTATCTGATTTGTAACTTGATTGTAATACACTTGTGAGATAATCCCCTTATAATGAAAGGGTGATTATTTTTTTTGGAGGATTGAAATGAGAAAGTTTTTAACCATAGGTTTAATAATTGTTTTGAGTTTGGGGATATTCGTTGCAGCAGCATTAAATGAAGAGGATTTTAATGAGAAAAGTGTTGAATTTAGATTTTCAACAGATGATGCAGTACAGGTTTCAGAAAAATTCGTTCATTTATTCTATGAATTTACAAACACTATAAAAGACCAAGAAGTCCCTATAGAAGATTCACAGTTAATAAGTTTGCTAGTTGAGGGATCAATTAGTGAAATGGAAGAGTTGGCTAATGAGATATCTAAAGAAAGTGAAGACTTTAGAATTGATTATCAGATTAGTGTGGAAACCATAGATATTGTGAAAGATACATTCGTGGTAACCGGTGAAATCATAGAAAGCATTCAACAAGGAGAAGATGAGCTTTTACAAGTAAAGAGTATTGTTATAAGCTTAGTTAATATTGATGATCAACTACTGGTAAATTCTTTCGAATTTATAGAAGTAAAAGGATAGAGAAAGTTCTCTATCCTTATTTTGTGCCCCTATAAATCCTTATATCAAGTGGCTTTAAGTCTATTTTCAATAGATTGTTTGAAATGGAAATAACATCATCATCCAAGACACTTCTAACTTCCTGATCTGGTAAATCCAGGGATAATTCTACAATAGTATCTCTATCAAAGATATTAATTATATACAGTAAAAATTCATCTGGAGTTTCAATGATGTACGAGAGTGTAAAATTATCTGTTTCCAGCAGATTGAACGATCCCTCTCTAATAACAGCTTCACTTCTTAGATTAGATAGAAAGTTAAAGTATTGAAACACTTCATTACCTTCTATGTTATCCCACTGCATATCCCTTCTGTTGTCAGGATCATCATGTCCATCCATGCCAATTTCATTGCCATAATAAATAACAGGAATTGCAGGGTAGGACATAATAAAAGTTAATGCCTGCTTATGATATTCCACTGGATTATTTCTGTGGATGGATGGGAACCTTATATTATCATGATTATCTATGAAAATACCATTCATACTTGGATTTGTGAAATTGCTATCTTCTCTAATTGCAGTTTTAAGATTGTTAGTATTTCCATATTCCCTGAAGGTTGTTATTATCCCCTTATACAAAGGGTAGTTGGTCATTCCCGTGATTCCAGTATCACTATAGGATTTGAAGTATCTTACGTTTTCTGACCAGACCTCACCAAGAAAGAAGAAGTCTGGATATTTATCATTTATTCTTTCCACAAACTCACTCCAAAAGTCCCTGGGAACGTGTTTTACTGTATCCAGTCTCATTCCATCAATACCAGTTTGTTCGATCCACCATAGAGCATTTTCAATAAAGTACTCCCTGACTTCCACATTTGAGAAGTTAAGATCCGGTAAACCAGCTAGCCATCCATTTTCCACTTCTTCCTGATTAGACCAATTACTGATGGTCTTATTCTCATTGAACCAATCCCTATAATTTTCATCATCTAGCCAAGGGGAGTTATATCCAGTGTGATTAACCACATAGTCCAATATAACCTTCATGTCCATATCATGGGATTTTTTCACCAGTTCCTTCATATCTTCTAAAGTTCCTAAGTGAGGATCAACTTCGTAGAAGTCTTCAATCCAGTATCCATGGTAACCATCTTTCTCATTTTTCATAATAGGTGTGATCCAAATTGCAGTTGATCCTAAGGATTTTATATAATCAAGCTTCTGGATTATTCCCCTTAAATCTCCACCATGCCTCTTTTTGGGATTATTCTTATCAACATCATAGTTGTTATCAATATCGCCATCATAAAATCTATCTGTAAGAATAAAATATATCATATCGTCTTTACTAAACTCCCTTATATTATTTTTACTATTACAACCACTTAAAGATGCAACTAAAACTGAAAAAATTACAAATGATAATAATATTCTTTTCATGGTATCCCTCCTGATAGATCTATTATACCCAAAGATAAAGGATTCCTTTAAAAAAATTTGTGATAAGATAGAGATGGGAGGGATTGTGTATGGAAATAAATAGGGAATCTAGAATACTGGATATAGTAGAAATGTATCCTCAGATGGAAGAAATATTCAAACCTTATGATGATGTAATTGGCAAATGTGTAATGTGTCATCATTTATTCGATACCTTGGAGGATTTTGCCACCCAATATAATATGGATTTGGAAGTGCTGTTAAATTCTTTAAAATCTAGGATTGATTAAAAAACATATGTTCAAAAGAAGCTTTCTAGAAATCCAAAGATCTCTTCTTATGTAGTAAATAACTAGGATTTTGGCATGTGATAGTTTCAGAATATTAAAAAAAAACACCATTGTACCAGAAGTGATTTTACAAATTGGCCATAAGTTATTGACAAGATAGATGAATTTATATATATTTATTGATAGTGGTTATCAATATCACGATGGTTACATGAACACCTAAACCTTTGAGTACTCAATGTACTCAAAAAAAATACGGCCAAATGATAACCGATATCAAAATAACGGGAGGTACATAATGTTAAGATTAAGAAAGACCAATTCATTAATACTTTTAATAGTAGTATTATCAGTGTTTTTAGTAGGCTGTACTACTGGAAATACACCGGCAAACAATGTGGGAGGAGAAAATTCACCTCAAGGGGAGAATATTAACTCAGGGGAAGTAAACCTATTTACCACAAGACACTATGATACAGATCAATTATTATTTGAAATGTTTGAAGAAGAAACTGGAATCAAGGTAAATGTAGTAAATGCAGGAGCAGATGAACTTTTAGAGAGAATTCAGTTAGAAGGAGAAGACACAGTTGCAGATGCATTAATAACTGCTGATGTGGGGAGATTACATACAGCTAAGGAAAGAGATTTACTTCAGCCTGTGGAAAGTGAAATACTATTTAGTAATATACCAGATAACTTAAGAGATAATGATGACACTTGGTTTGGTTTAACTAAGAGAGCAAGGGTTATCGTATATTCACCTGATAGGGTAGATCCATCAGAGTTATCAACCTATGAAGCTCTAACTGAACCACAGTGGAGAGGCAGAATTGCCATGAGAACTTCTAGCAATATCTACAACATATCCCTAATGGCTTCATTTATTGAAGTATGGGGAGAAGAGAAATCTCTTCAGTGGGCAGAGGGTCTTAAGGAAAATCTAGCTAGAGATCCCCAAGGAAACGACAGAGATCAAGCTACAGCTGTTGCATCTGGTGTAGCAGATGTTGCCATTATGAACACATATTACATTGGTGGAATGTTAAATTCAGCAAATGAAGAGGAAAGAAACGTAGCTAATAGTGTTGAAATATTCTTCCCAAATCAGGAAACAGATGGAACACACATAAATGTAAGTGGAATTGCAGTAACTAAACATGCTAAGAATAAGGAAAATGCAATTAAGTTAATGGAGTTTCTTTCAGGAGAGCAAGCACAGAAAATATTTGCTGAAGCAAATAACGAGTTCCCTGCAAATCCAAATGTTCAGTGGAGCAGTTGGTTACTTGGATTAGGAGATTTCAAAGAGCAAAATATAGATTTAACAGCTTTGGGAGACAATCATAGTAAATCCATTATGATCTGGGACAGAGCTGGATTCAAATAGAATAACTGTTTACTATAATTGTAAAAAAGCAGAGTGATAACCCTGCTTTTTTACAATGTTTATTATCAAGAGCTATAAGCATAAGAAGGATGTGAATGATTTGTTTAAATTAAGAGATATTAAAACCAATGTGAATATGTGGAGTGTACTGAGTTTCGTGGTTATTGTTCTAATAATCTTGCCAACCCTTAACATCTCTTTGAAACTGTTAAACGAAACCAGTGAAAATTGGCCTCATATCAAGGAATATCTTTTAATTGATTACATAATTAATACAGCTACCATAGTTGCCTTTGGAGGAGCATTTACAATGATAATTGGAACAAGTCTGGCATGGCTTATAACAGCATTCAAGTTTCCAATGAGCAAATTTTTTAAATGGTCATTGTTGTTACCATTGGCAGTACCCCCATATGTTGCTGGATTCACTTATCATGGAATACTTAACTACACAGGTGTAATTCAGACCTTTTTAAGAAATAACACCAATATAAATGTGAATCAAAGTCTTTTTAATATTATGAATCATAAGGGAGCAATTTTTATCCTTACATTGGTTCTTTATCCTTATGTATTTGCAATAGTTAGATCCTTCTTGGCAAAACAGTCTGCAGATTTAATAGAAAATTCAAGGGTTTTAGGTAAAAGTCCCATGGCTACATTCTTTAAGGTTGTATTGCCCATATCAAGACCAGCCATCGTTGGTGGTGTAAGCCTGGTTATCCTTGAAATTCTAAATGAATATGGCTTATTCAACTACTTTGGAATTTCAACCTTCAGTGTTGCCATATTCAGGACATGGTTTGGATTATCAGATCTAGATTCAGCCATTAGACTTGCTGCCATAGTGATGATTATGGTCTTAATGATTCTATTATTGGAAAAGTTAATGAGAGGAAGAAAGAGATATAGCTATACCAGTTCCAAGATTAGACCCATACAGCCCATAGAATTAAAGGGGATCAAGAGAATACTGGCGACATTATATTGCTCAGTAATTTTTGGATTTGGATTTTTGATTCCTACTATACAACTTCTCCATTGGGCATTGTTAACTTATAGAGAGATATTGAATGTTAAGTTTCTGGGTTATCTCTATAACTCACTTAGGGTTACTACAATAGCCACGGTTATTATCGTTGTAATATCAATATTAATAGCCAATTATGCGAGAATAAAGGAAAATATCCTTACAAAGATATATACAAGGATAACAATACTTGGTTACTCCATACCCGGTGCGGTAATTGCAGTGGCGGTTATGATCTTTTTTATAGATATTGATAATAATACTTATGTAATAAGGCAAGCTATTTCACATAATTCAACCAGATTGTTTCTTTCAACCAGTTTGGTGATGCTTATTTTTGCCTATGTTATTAGATTCTTAGGAATAGGATATAACTCCATTGAATCGGGATTTGATAAAATTGGTAAAGGTTATTTTGAAGCATCAAGGCTTCTTGGAATGTCAGTTACTAAGACCTTTTTCAAAGTTGATCTTCCAATGATAAAACCTGCTATTATTAGTGGATTTATATTAGTTTTTATTGATATTTTAAAGGAATTGCCTTTAACCATGATTTTAAGGACATTCAATTTTCATACATTGGCAACTAAGGCATACCAATATGCCAATGATGAAATGATCCATCAGGCAGCTATATCATCACTCCTTATAATTTTCATAAGTGCAGCAATGATATTTGTCTTAAATATGAATATGTCCAAGGGAGGAAGAAAAAATGTATATAAAAATAAGTAATTTGAATTTTAAATATAAGAATGCAGATAAACCAACCATCTTAGACTTTACTTTCAATATTAGCAAAGGAGAAGTGGTTTCAATCTTTGGACAAAGCGGAAGCGGTAAAAGCACAATACTTAGATTACTGGCAGGGCTGGAAACCCCAAAAAAAGGAACTATAGAGATAGATGATAAAGTCATGGTTGATGATAACGTATTTGTACTACCGGAAAAAAGGGGTGTGGGTATGGTTTTTCAGGACTATGCACTGTTTCCACATATGACTGTGGAGGAAAATATCAAGTTTGGACTAACAAAAATGTCAAAATCTGAGAAGAAGATCAGAGTGGATGAAGTTTTAAATTTAGTGGGAATGAAAGAATTCAAAAGTAGATATCCACATGAATTAAGTGGCGGTCAACAGCAGAGAATAGCACTGGCAAGAGCAATAGCACCTAAACCATCCTTGCTATTACTTGATGAACCCTTTAGCAATCTGGATGCGGATTTGCAGTGGAAGATTCGCCAGGATTTAAAGGAGATTCTGGAAAAGGCAGGAATAACTTCAATATTTGTTACCCATGACAAGGAGGATTCTCTAGCGATTGCAGATAAGGTAGTGGTTCTTGAGAAGGGGGAGATAATAAAGATTGGAAAGGCAAATCAGATATTTAAAGATAATTAAAAGAGAAATAGATGACAGTTTGTTATGTCATCTATTTTTCTTTATTAAAGGTGTGTAACTATTAATCTATTATCTCAGGTAAGATATAGTTTGTCTTCTCAAAATACTTTTCTAATAGGATTGCCCCAAATATTATAAAGGGTAGAGATCCAATTAGCCTAATTACTGTAAATCTAATACCTAGCATGCTTGCTTCCATAATACTCATTGGTATCATAAACAAAGAGGCAGCGGTTACATAAGTTAGGATTGAACTGTATCTAGCTCCCTTATGATACATTGAGTTAGCCAGGGGAAAAGCTACAAAGGTTCCACCTACAGTAGTGGAAGCCAGAAGTATGGACCACAGAAATCTAAGGGGATTACTTGTATTACCAAAGTGCTTTTCAACTTGATCATTTTTTGCCCACACATCAAATAGGCCTATTAGAATAAAAGCAGGAGGCAGTATTAATACCATGTCCTTAGCAAAAACCAAAAAGTTGTCCCATATTCTTATTCCTAAGTCAAAGGATGCTAAGTATGAAATAATAGCGAATACTACAAATGCAAAGAATAGAATGTAGTTTTTGTTTATTTTCTTCATTATATAAATACCTCCCCATAAAATATTCCCATTAAGATTGCTATACCAAATGCAACCATAAAGCTCAATGAGTTTCTCATTAGAGTGGCTTTAGTTCCGAAGTACTTCTTCTCTAGAGGAAAGGTAACAATTCCAACCAACATAAGGGATGTTACAAATCCAGCAACCACCATATAGGGAACCCCATTGTTAACTAAAATCTTTGCCAATGGATATGCAATGAATCCTGGCATCATGGTAACAGAACCTATAAGTAAGCTTAAAATCAGACCAATAAATATATTATCCTGACTTAGGTAAGTTATTATAAAATCCTGGGAAAGAAGTAGTATTACAGATATTATCATCAATAACTTCAAGTAATCAGGTAGAGTTTTACTAAACTTCATCCAACCCTTCTTAAAACCCTTTTTAGTCTTTTCAGGATTAAATAAGTAGGATGTGATAACTGCAATTGAAGTGAAAACATATAGACTAGTCATTGTAAGACCTCCATTTAATTTTATACCCCCTATACCCGGGGATAGTGTTATAATACAATACTTCTAATATTTTGTCAACAAGGTAAAAGATTAAGAGGTTTAAACAATTTAAGACTTTAAAGCGAAAGAATAGTTGGGTATATATCAAACAAGCACAGAGGTAATAATATTTAAGGGAGGAGAGAATACAGTGAAATTAAGATTAAAAAAGCCATAGTCTTCCTGTTGGTAGTTTCAATGCTATTTGGAAGTTCTATACATCCATCAGCTGATTCAAATCCAATAAAGCTTGATGGAACTCAAAGCAGTTGGGCAGAGGGAGAACTTCTGGAAGCATATACGTTGAACTTAACATATGCAACAGTAATGAATAACTTCAGGAAGAATATTACAAGGGAGGAATTCTGCACCTTAGTTATTAAGCTATATGAGCAGCTTACTGGGCAAAAGGCATTGGGTGGAAGTAATCCATTTACTGACACAAACAATGAAGAGATAATCAAAGCCTATCATCTAGGTATTGTAAAAGGGGTTAGTGCAACCAACTTTGCACCCTATAATCTAATTACTAGGCAAGAAATATGTGTTATGATTCACAGAGCTTTGAAGGTCAGCCTATCAGGAATCAAAGAAACTTACTTAGGAGAATTTCCATTCACAGACAAAAGCGATATAGCTTCCTGGGCTATAGATTCTGTAAGGTTTGCCTATGGTAATGGTATAATGAAGGGCGTTGGAGATAACAAGATCGCACCTTTGCAGAATACCACCAGAGAACAGGGGATTATACTTATAAAGAGGACTTTTGAAAGCTTTAGAAATACTGGTGTTTTAGATCCTACTGAATTATTAGCTAAGGATACATCTGGTTTTATCTCAACAGACTATAAAAGACCCCTAATGGAAAGTCCCATTGCTAATTATAGAGACATGGAGGGAGGAAATCTATTCTTTCCAAAGTATGACGAAAGAGTAGAGCTATTTGTTTCAAGTGGAGAAACTAAACCCACACTTAAACCAAATACAAACTACATTTATAACTTAACAAAGACTAGCACACTACAGAAAAATACTTATACTAATGCAACCATGAGTGCGTTTATTGATAAAGAGGGTAGTTCTAAGAGATGGTTCTATTTCCAAATAAAGAATCCAGTGGATGTTGGGAAAGTAATATGGCAGGTATCCAGTGTTCCATTTAACGGATTTGAACAGAATTGGAAATATCCTACTGGACTTCTAGCATCAGGAGAGGTTGGAATAACGTCAAATGAGTTTCAGATAGATTTCTCCACCATTAAGTTGACATCACTGGAAAAGGGTATGATTGCACTTAGTACTGGCTTTATTGACTTTAAGCCAATTAATACGGATTTATATCTTAGATCATCGGGATACAAACCAATCACATCCAATAGAGATGTATATTATATAAGGGTAATACCAGTTAATAAATTGGGAAGCCCAGTTGGGGATCCCGGTAAGGGAATAGCGGTAATATATGGTGAGAAAGTTCCTGAAAAATCTTATAACACAAAAATTAGCTCAGATTTTAATCTATGGATTCCTGATGGTTCAGGTGGCTTTGGATCGGGGGAGTTTCCTAATAATCCAAAATATAAAACTGTATTTAGAGTCGAACCCAAAAGTGTTAATGAGTGGTTGTTCCACTTTAGGGATATTGACATTAACACTAGAAAGATAGCCCTTCAATTCTCCACCGAAATGTTTCCAACATCAGGAGGAGGTTGGCCAGATACTCCTAATATAATTTATTCTAAAGAATACACATTGCCCATTACAATAATCAATAATCAGTATCCAAACACTGTAATGGTGGATGTATCTAAATTCATTAAACCTGCAAATGAAATGAAACAAGGTGATTTGATTAAGTACTATGTAAGGGGAATAACACTTTCAGATTCCATCACTCCTGGAGAATATACAATAAGTTACTCATCACCTGTAACAATGGAGTATGGATTTGGAACACCGGTAAAATACTACAGTGATGATCCATACAGAAGTGCAGAAAAACTTAATTACTCATTGCCAACTATAAATATAGTTAAATACTCTAAAGTAAAATGGCCAAGTAAGGATTATATGGAACATTACTATGTATATCGAGCACCTAAATGGGATGAAATTAAGTCAAAGTTCAAAAACACACAAACTGGAGAGATACTATATCCATATAATATAGCAAAAGACTATTATGATAACCTGGGAATAAAAACCGAGAAGGAATATGAAGAGAAGATCATACCAAGGGTATTGTCCATAGGAACAACAGTTCATATTCCAAAACCTGTTGAAAAGGATAAGGAATGGTACCAGCAGCTGTTTGAAGGTGTTGTAAAATTCTTTAATGATTTGGCCTATATTGTCAAGACCATAGTCAATCAGGTGAGTAATGCATATGCAAGGCTTAAAAATGAACTCATAATGTTTGTAGTCAACTTATGCCCAGTGGATTCCCTTAAAGGATACTTTAAGACAGCATTGGAAGCATGGGTTAATTATGGACTTATGTGGCTGGGTATACCTCCTACACTTCCAAACTTTGATCAGTTGGCAGAAATGAGCATGGATTACTATGTGAAAGTAGTATTAACTGAAGCAGGAATTCCAGAGAATGAATGGACTGAACAAGCCCTAAAGGATTTGACAGTTGAAATGGGTAAACAGATAAATCAAGCTGCATATTATGCAGATGAGAACCCAATTAGTGCTCCATTCTTAAAATTAGATCCAGAATATATGTATAAACCAGCATATGTTGATATTGAGTTAAAGAATTCAACAATTAAACCCACAATCCCCGGGATGATAGAGTTAAATGTTACCTTTGAAATGGATTATTCCAATATGAATAATCCTATATATCCATTGAATCTATCATCATACTCAAATTATTCATATAGTTCCGATGCAGGTTGGAGTGACTCCATGAAATACAGAGAGCACTTTGAACAGGGACTTAATGGATATTCAGTAAATTACTCCAAAGGATATAGATCTGTTTATGATGTATTTGTTCCCATGAAGAAGGTAAAGGTACCAACCCTTAAAGGTGGTCAATCCACAACAATTAGAGTTTATCTTGAGCCATTTAGACAGGGAACATTCACTAGATATCCAGGAGCACATTATGTAACCACCGTGGACTTTGAGAATATGTACTTCAATAATGGAAATAAACTATTCACATATTTTAATGTAAACGGAATATTTCCAACAGCAGAGGAGTTCTTGTTAAATAACAGCAATATATTCTATCTTGACCCGGAAACAAACTATGTATTCTATAACGAGACCTATGTTAAGACCTCTGAAAGAATACAAAAACCAGTAAGTATTGATTGGTTAAAATAAGTACATTATATAAAAAGAATGGGCTGTAGCAATTAATACAGCCCATTTTTAGTCAATATATGATTTTGTTTTCATCCTTTTCATACTCCAGGAACACCTGGTAACACTCTTCCCTATCTACTTGGATTAACTGGATGTAGGATAAATTATCGTCCCTTTTTAGAATTTGGGAGAGAAGTTCATCATCAAATCCCAGTCTCCTGGCATCATCCTTAGTACATCCAAAATATACCTTTTTAATTCTAGCCCAGTGTATAGCACCATAACACATGGGGCAGGGTTCGCATGTTGTATAGAGTTCACAATCAGATAGGTCAAATCTATTTAAAAATTTGGATGCTTCTCTTATGGCAACAATTTCACCATGGGATGTTGGGTCATTGGTGTAAATAACCAAATTATGTCCTCTCCCAACAATGATTCCATTATTTACTACTACTGCTCCAAAGGGTCCCCCATGACCATTACTTATTCCATCTATTGCTTCTTTGATTGCCTCTTTCATAAATGTATTCATGTAGATCCCTCCATTCTTATTATACCCATTTTAACTGAAACATCATGAATATTATTATGGTAAAGTGGTATAATCTACTTAATAAGGGTAAGGAGGTGTGGTAATGGGTTTGCTTGAGAAGTATAAAAGAAGAATTGACCTTGCAGCAGGAAGAGATGATGTTGAACTTGTTCTAAAAAATTGTAAAATAGTTAATGTTTTTTCCCATAGGATATTAAAAGGTAATATTGCAATAGATTCAGGGAAGATAATAGGAATAGGTGATTATACAGGGGTTAGGGAAGTGGATATGAAGGGAATGTTTGTGGCACCGGGATTGATAGATTCTCACCAACATATGGAATCTTCCATGGTAACTCCAGAACAGTTAGCAAGAATATTAGTCCCCCATGGAACGACTACCATTATAGCAGATCCCCATGAAATAGCAAATGTATGCGGGTTAGATGGAATAAACTTCATGATAAATTCAACAAGGGATATACCCTTAAATGTTTTCTTCATGTTACCATCTTGTGTTCCATCTACAACCTATGAAAGTTCAGGAGCTTCATTAAAAGCTGAAGACTTAAGGGAACTAATGGAAGAGAGAATTGTACTCGGATTAGGGGAATTGATGGATTATCCCAATGTAATAAAAGGTGATGATGACATTATAAGAAAAGCACTATTGGCTGACAGAAAAATAATTGACGGACACAGCCCCCTGGTTACTGGGAAGGAGCTTAATGCCTATAGAATAAATGGGGTAAAGACAGATCACGAATGCTCAAATCTTAAGGAGATGGAAGAAAAACTTGATCTGGGCATGTTCATAGCCATAAGGGAAGGTTCAGCAGCAAGGGACTTAGAGAAGTTAATTTCTGGAGTGAATTGTCAGAATGAAAGAAGGATAACCTTCTGTACAGATGACAAGCATCCAGGTGATATCCTCAATGAAGGGCATATAGACTTTAACATTAGAAAAGCCATTTCCCTTGGTGTGGATCCAATAGCAGCAATAAAGATGGCAACCATAAATACAGCAGAATGCTATTACTTAAGGGATATTGGTGCTATAGCTCCAGGATATGATGCAGATTTAATAGTATTGGAAGATTTAAATGAGTTTAATATAAAGGAAGTATATAAAAAAGGCGAGCTTGTGGCAAGGGATGGGAAGGCATTGTTTGAAGTAAAACAGCCAGATATTTCATCTGTTGCTGATACTGTGGATGTGAAAGAGATATATAAGGAAGATCTTGAAATCTACTTGAAGTCAGATATTGCAAATGTTATAAGGGTTACACCTAAATCATTGATTACAGAACTGGTAATTAGAAAGGTAAGTATAGATGGTGATAATAGATTCATATCGAATAAGTATATTGATATAGTAAAGCTGGCTGTTATAGAAAGACATGGAAATGGCAATAATATAGGTCTTGGATTAGTTGAAAATATGAAGATCAAGAATGGAGCCATTGGTACTACCATAGCCCATGATTCCCATAATATTATAGTAATTGGAGATAATGATGAGGACATGTTACTTGTAATCCAAGAAATCAAAAGACTTAATGGAGGAATTGCAGTTGCATCAAAGGGTAGAATAGGAGAGAGCTTATCATTGCCAGTTGCAGGATTGATGTCACAAAGACCCATGGAAGAAGTATCTAAAGCTTTAAATAATATAGAAAAGTTTATTAGAGAAAAACTTGGAGGTAACGATGAAATAGATAGTTTGATGACTTTGAGTTTTCTTGCACTTCCTGTGATACCAGATGTTAAGCTAACTGATAAAGGCTTGTTTTGCGTAAATAGTATGAGTTTCATTAATATGGATGTGGAGGAATAGAATGAAGATAAAATTAGGGCTAATTCAAATGAAGGTTGAAGATAACAGGGAAGACAATATAAGAAAAGCTGAAGAAAATATTAGAAAGGCAAAAGCCTTGGGAGCTGAACTTATTATATTACCTGAGATGTTTACTACACCTTATAAAAATGATAACTTCCCAGTATTTATGGAGGAGTATCCAGGACCCACTAATGATATGCTAAGTAAGGTCTCTAAAGAACTTGATGTTTATATAGTTGGAGGATCCATTCCTGAAGGAGATGGTGGAAGAATATATAACACATCCTATGTTTATAATAACAAAGGAGAACTAATCGGAAAACACAGAAAAGCTCATATGTTTGATATTGATGTTAAGGGGAAGATCTCTTTTAAAGAATCAGATACCTTATCACCTGGTAATGAATCCACATTATTTGATATAAATGGTATCAAGATGGGACTTATCATATGCTATGATATTCGATTCCCAGAGTTTTCAAGGAAACTATCATTATCCGGTGCAAAGGCCATTATTGTCCCTGCAGCATTTAATATGACAACAGGTCCAGCCCATTGGCATCTTTCTGCTAGAGCTAGAGCATTGGATAATCAGGTATATGTTATGATGTGTTCCCAAAGTAGGAATGAAGGTGGAGTTTATGTTGCTTATGGGAATTCTCTAGTTGCATCCCCTTGGGGAGATGTGATAGATTCACTGGATGAAAAGGAAGGAATCCTAATCACTGAAATAGATACAGAATATATTGAGAGGGTTCGTGAAGAGCTACCATTATTAAAGCATAGAAGGGAAGAAATCTATTAGCGCTTTCGAGTCCTATTGTTTGATATTTAACCTTATATTTGGGGTATAAGTTCCATAACTAGGAGGTGTTTATATGGTTAAATTTAGAAATATTGTCACTGCTTTTTTAACAAATAACGATAGTATACTTCTTATGAAAAGAGGAAGTGGCAATCCCATCGCACCAGGATATTGGTATGGTGTAGGTGGCCATATGGAGCCTGAGGAGATAAATGACCCTAACAGTGCTATTATTAGAGAAATAAAAGAAGAATGTAACATTAATCCCGAGGATATAGAGGATTTGAGATTAAAGTATATTGTTTATAATAGAAATGAGGATGAGGTTGTTATCAATCATTTCTTTTTTGGAAAAGTAAAGACAACCGATGTTATAGAAAATGGAGAAGGAATTCTCCATTGGGTACAAAGAGATGAAGCTCTTGAGAAGACATTTCATCCTGCTATTAAAAAAGTTCTTGAGCATAGTATTAAGAACAACAGAAGTGAAATATTAATAGGAGTGATGGAATGTGATGAGCCATATATATGGTGGTATCCCATCTAATTTATGATATAATACACATATACTAGATATTAGGGGTGTTTATATGTTAGGTCCAGATAGAAATGAAAGATCAGGTAAATTATTTAAACTTATGATTGTATTTGCTGTTTTAGGAATAGTATTTATTGCTCTTTCAATACTGTTATAATAAAGGAAGAAATCCTCCAAGATTTCTTCCTTTATTTGCATATATCCCATACTTTATAATCTATTATTTTATCTAAATCTGAAGTTGATAATTGTACTTGAAGTCCAATTTTGCCTGCATTAAACGTTATCTTATCAAGTAGTATTATTGATTCATCAAATACTGAGGGGTAATCTTTTTTCATACCTATGGGTGAACAACCACCCTTTACATAGCCAGTGACTTTTAAAATATCCTTTACAGGAAGCATGGATATGGACTTTTCTGAAACTGCTAAAGCAGCTTTCTTAAGATCCAATTCACAGGATACTGGTATTACAAAAACATATACTTCGTTGGTAGAGCTTAAGGTAACAAGGGTCTTAAATATCTCCTCATGGGGTAAATTAAGCTTTTCTGCCACAGATTTTCCATCTATTTCTCCATCATTTACATCATATTCAAGGATGGAATAATCTATTTTTAAGGTATCTAAATGCCTTAGGGCATTGGTTTTTAAACTCATTAATATCAACTCCTTAACTAGATTATATATTAAGAGTAGAATAGTTACAATTTTTTAAACGAAAGGAGAAGTTATATGTTCAATACAATTTTGACTGAAATAAGAGAGAAGGTAGGGATTATTACCCTAAATAGACCAGAATTTAATAACACCTTTAATATTGAAATGGCTAGAGAGCTCAATGATGCTTTGGAGTATATGGAAGACAATGAAGAAGTGAATGTGGTGTTGGTAAATGCCAATGGAAAAAACTTCTGTACTGGTATTGATATAAACTATGTGGATGGAAAAGACATGGATGAGTACTTAAGCTGGGTTAGGCTTATGGAGAGAATGAATACTACCATATCTGGAATGGGTAAGCCAGTAATAGCATCTGTTAATAGGATAGCAGTAGCAAATGGGATTGGATTAGTTGCCGCGTGTGATTTGGCCATTGTATCAGATACTGCCAAATTTGGAGCAACTGCCATAAACGTGGGACTGTTTTGCATGGGTCCAGCAGTTCCGATATATAAGAGTCTGGGAAGGAAGAGAACATTGGAGCTGATAATGACAGGAGATATAATTGATGCAAAAAAGGCACTGGATATAGGTTTGATAAATAAGATTGTACCTGCTGATGATCTTAAGGTTGAATCCTTTGAATATGCAAAGAGGTTAGCAGATAAAAGTCCAAGGGCTATGCAAATGGGAAAAAAATCCTTCTACGAAATGGAGGATCTTAAGTTTTCTGATGCTCTGGAGTTGACTAATTATCAATTTGCAACACTTTGCACAACAGAGGATGGAATTGAGGGGGTAAGGGCTTTTCTGGAAAAGAGAGATCCCCAATGGAAAAGTAAATAGACAATAATTTATCATGGTGCTACAATAAAGTAAAAAGATCTAAACGGGGGAGAATTTATGAAAAGATCAATTGGCACAATTTTAGTATTTACAATGATTTTAAGTTTTCTTGTGGGATGTTCAGGTGGGAGCAGTACTTTGTCATCCTTTAATCTTGATAAGCCCATTGAATCCATTTCAGATGAGAGGGGAGGAATCATAGGTAGTCTAGATACCAACGGTATACAACTGGAGGTGGGAGAAAATGCCCTGACAAAACAACAGAATATCGTAGTCAGAAAAGCTACTGATTTCAAATTACCCGATAAGAAACAGGGGATACTCCTTAGTGAACCTATAGAGTTATTCATCGATCAAGAGATTAAAAGATTTGATGCTCCAATAATAATTAAAATGTCATTAACCGATGATGAAATAAAGGGATTGAAGAATGAAGATGAAATATGGGGTGCATATTTTAATGGGGTTAATTGGGAGTACATAAGACCCACAACAAGGGATATAGTTAATAAGGTATTGATCTTTGAAACTTATCACTTCAGTTGGTTTTCAAAGGCCAAACCAACAAAGGATCAGATTTTAAATAATTTTGCCCAACAAAAGGCAGTGGAGCAGTGGAATAACAACAATAACAACAATGTGACAAAGAAGGAGACAGAATCCTTAATAAAGGAAATACTTAAAAACCAGTTGGGTATTGATAGTAATCCAACTTTGGTTGAGGACATTTTAGTGGAAATGGTAAAGGATGATACATATATATCCTTGCTCAATGATTATGCAGAAGGAAATGTTGAAGGATATGCCCAGACTGTTGCCATGATGGCAGGAGAAAAAATAGTTGATATTATAAAGAATTATCCTGAAAATGTTTCAGGAAAGATACTAGAAGGCGTAATGGAGCACTCCAGTAAAATTGGCACCGGCATTCAAATGGCTACTTATTTAGCCAGTGGAGAGTACACTAATGCCATGAAGGCATTAAGTGAGGAGATTATTGGGAATTATCCACTCCTTGCCATGTTTAAGACTGCTGCTGAGATAACAGAAAGACAAATTGCAAGATGGAAGGATCAGGAGTTGGAAGCAGCATATCAAGTATATAGAAACGGAGTGGAAAGTTCAGTTCCATTCTGGGGTTACAGTGTGGAAAAGGGAGACTTTAATTCCCTATGGGATCAGATGAGGGGTATACAGACGAAAGTGCTGTCAGATGCAATCAAGGATCATGCAGCAAGATTAGGTGTCAGTCCTGATAGCCTTGGGGAAAAAGTATTAGAGAATATCAGGGAACAGGCTAAAAGAGACCTTGAAGATGAATTCAAGAAAAGATTTGCATCAGAGGCGGAGATCGAAAGGCAGAAGCAGGAGAATCTAAAACTTATAGAAGCATACAACAGTGCAAATCTATTGGAAAAATATAGATTGGGATATACAGAGAATACAGATCTTGAGCTTAGATTGGAAAGGTTATTTAGAATTAAGGATATGATTCTAAAGGATACAAATGCCAGAATAACTAACAATGACCTTCCAGATAATAAGGAGATTTCACCAAAGACAATAGCACTATTGACAACAATTTGGTACACAGGAGAAGATGGAAAGGAAGAATACAGACAAAAGTTGATTGAGCTTGGATATCTGGACCCAGAACCTGAGACCACATTGATGTTTAAGTATAATGGGGTAGCCAGTCATGTTGATTACACACCTGAATATGAGTATGAAATAATTGGATATTTCCTTTCAGATATATCAGTAGGTGAAGATGGAAACTTCTCTCAAAGCTTTGGATCAGGAAAGAGCCTGAAATTGGGAGAAAGCTGGCTATTCGCATCTGGAGCCACTGTCACACTGGAAAGTGGAAGTATTCAAGGGAAAGTTGATTTGAATACCATGAGGGGATCAGCCACCGTTGAGCTTAAGTGGAAGTTCTTTGAGGAAACTGGAAGTGGTTTGGAATATCAGAAATATGACATCAAAAGAAGCTTTAAAGGGGAGGCAACCATCGAACCAGCATATTCTGAACCAAACAAATCAAGAGATCATGTGTACTTTGGATATTATGGAACATCCATTTGGGATATCGCATATACGGGCAAGGAATACGATCCTGAGAAACAGGAGTATTTCATCAATACCTCACACTTCAAGGAAGAAAATGCTGAATGGGGTATAACGGCATCCTATGAAAAAATAATGGAATAGTAAATATATAATCCCTTATGGTTTGACACAAAACTATATATTCTGTATACTAATCTCTATTAGAATGAATAAGGGGAAGTTATGGAAAGTATAATTAGACAATTATTGGATTTTTTGACAATTGAATTAACAGTTTTGTTTACAGCTGCAATGCCTGTGATTGAATTAAGAGGGGCAATACCTTTAGGGTTATCCTTGGGAATGGGACCATTTCATGCCACACTGATAAGCCTTATAGGTAGTATGATACCCGTGCCTTTTATTCTTTTTACCATTAGGCCAATATTCAACTACCTAAAAAGGACCAAGACATTCAGAAAATTGGTTCATCATTTAACTGATAAGTCCTTAAACAACAACGGACAGAGAATTCAAAAGTATGGAATATGGGGACTTATAGTACTGGTTGCCATACCTTTACCAGGAACGGGAGTATGGAGTGGAAGTCTTGCTGCAGCACTATTGGATATGAGATTTAAATGGGCATTTCCAGCTATATTAGTGGGAAACATTATAGCAGCATTTATAGTTTTGGGAGTTAGTAATAGCATTATCAATATATTTAACTAATGGACACATGAGGTATGTGTCCATTTTTTTGTATTTAATACCATTATATTATTCCATTAGTGGAGTAAATAGCTGGTTTAAGGGTAATATATTAAAAATAAATAATAAATGTGACATATTATATAATATATATGACATATTATTTATTTCTGTGTTATAATAATCCATATTGGCCTGAAGGCCATCTGATGAAATGAAAAGCTTTATTACAAAAGATCATAATAAGGGGGTCATTAAATGGGAAATAAGTATGTTTACGGATTTAATGAAGGGTCAAAGGAAATGAAGTCATTATTAGGTGGAAAGGGTTCTAACTTGGCGGAAATGACAAATATTGGTTTACCAGTTCCTCCAGGATTTACTATTACCACAGAAGCATGTATAAGGTTTTATGATGAAGGCCAAAAATTATGGCCAGAGCTGACTCAGGAGATTTATGAACACCTTAGGAATGTAGAGGATACATTAGGCAAAAGATTTTCTGATGAAGAGAATCCTCTACTTGTTTCAGTTAGAAGTGGTGCTGTATTCTCAATGCCAGGAATGATGGATACCATTCTAAATTTGGGGCTTAATGATAAGGCAGTTATTGGTTTAATTAAGTCAACGGAAAATGAAAGGTTTGCATATGATAGCTACAGAAGATTTATTATGATGTTCTCGGACATAGCCATGGGAATTCCAAAGCAAAGATTTGAGAATCTATTGGAAAAAATGAAGGAAGAAAGAAATGTTGAACAGGATACAGACCTTACAGCAGCAGATCTTAAGATTCTTGTTGAACAATTCAAGCAAGTCTATAAAGATGAGAAGAATCAGGACTTTCCACAAGAACCACTCGTTCAACTTCAATTGGCAATTGAAGCAGTTTTCTCATCATGGAATAACCCAAGAGCAGTTATTTATAGAAGATTACATGATATACCAAGCAACTTAGGTACTGCAGTTAATGTACAGTCCATGGTTTATGGAAATATGGGGGATACATCAGGTACTGGAGTTGCATTTACTAGAAATCCTGCAAACGGAGAAAATAAAATATATGGCGAATTTCTAATGAATGCACAAGGGGAAGATGTTGTTGCTGGTATTAGGACGCCAAAACCCATTTCTGAACTGGAAGATGTTATGCCAGAAGTATTCCAGCAGTTTAGAGATGTGACAAAAATCCTGGAAAACCATTATAAGGATATGCAGGATATAGAATTTACCATTGAAAAGGGAAAACTTTTCATGCTACAAACTAGAACTGGTAAGAGAACTGCACAGGCAGCCATTAATGTTGCTGTGGATCTTGTAAACGAAGGTATCATCTCAAAGGATGAAGCTATGTTAAGAATTGAGCCAAACCAGCTTAATCAGCTATTGCACCCCACATTTGATGCCAAGGTACTATCTGAGTCCCAGGTTGTGGCTAAGGGACTTCCAGCATCACCAGGAGCTGCATCAGGGAAGGTTTACTTCCATGCGAAAGATATTGTTGAAGCTAAAAGTAGGGGAGAAAGAGCAATTCTGGTTAGACAGGAGACCTCCCCAGAGGATATTGAAGGAATGGTTACCTCTCAAGGAATCCTTACTGCAAGGGGTGGAATGACATCCCATGCTGCTGTTGTTGCTAGAGGGATGGGGAAATGTTGTGTGGCTGGTTGTAGTGATATTAGGGTTGATGAGGAACTAAGAGTAATTAGAGCAGGTGATTTAACTATAAATGAAGGAGACTTTATTTCCTTGGACGGAAGTACAGGTACGGTTTATCTTGGAGAAATAAGCAAAGTAGAGCCTGAACTATCTGGTCATTTCGGTGAGTTCATGTCTTGGGTTGATGAAACCAGAAGACTTAAAGTTAGAACCAATGCAGATAGTCCAAGGGATTCAAAGGTTGCTGTAAAATTTGGTGCTGAGGGCATTGGACTATGTAGGACTGAGCATATGTTCTTTGAAGAGGCTAGAATTCCTGCAGTTAGAAGAATGATTGTTTCAAACAATGAAAGTCAGAGAAAGAAGGCATTGGATGAATTATTGCCACTGCAGAGAAAAGACTTCTATGAGATATACCAGGTAATGGAATCAAGACCAGTAACCATAAGATTACTGGATCCACCACTACATGAATTCTTGCCAAATAATGATAAGGACATAGAAGATTTGGCAAAAACCATGGGCATATCCTTCAGAGATCTTAAGGATACAGTTCATTCACTGGCGGAACAGAACCCAATGTTAGGTCATAGAGGTTGTAGATTGGCAGTAACATATCCTGAAATTTACAGAATGCAAACAAGGGCAATAATAGAAGCCGCTCTTGATTATAAGAAGATCGATGGTGTTGAAATCATGCCTGAAATCATGATTCCACTAATTGGAGATGTAGAAGAACTAAGATTCGTTAAAAAGCATGTATTAGAGGAAATAGGATTGGTGTTTAATGAGAGAAGTGATTCCATTAAATATATGATAGGTACAATGATTGAAGTGCCAAGAGCAGCCATAACTGCAGATGAGATAGCAGTAGAAGCTGAGTTCTTCAGTTTTGGAACCAACGATTTGACCCAGATGGGATTTGGATTCTCAAGGGATGATTCAGGGAAGTTCCTTAATGAATATGTTGAAAGAGGAATATTTGATAAGAGTCCATTTGAAGTTATAGATCAAAAGGGTATCGGAAAGATGATGGAAATTGCCGTAGACTTAGGGAAAAAGACTAGAGAAAACATTAAACTAGGAATTTGCGGAGAACATGGAGGAGAGCCATCATCAGTTGAGTTTTGCCATAAAATCGGGTTAGATTATGTATCCTGTTCACCATTTAGAGTTCCCATTGCAAGATTGGCAGCAGCGCAAGCTGTAATCAAGGAGAGAATGACAATACAATTAGATAAGTAAATTGAGCCCACCATAAGGTGGGTTCTTTAAATAAGGTGATAATTCAACGAAATCATTGGACAAAGTATAATGATTACACTATTATAATGATAAAGAATTACAATAAATAACAGTGGGTGTTATAATGTTCAAAGAATTTTACAAGAGGATTGTGGATTTGGATAGAGTAAGAAAAAGGTACCTGGGATTTACAGTAGGTACTCTAGTTGCTTTCTTCATAATATTAACAGCTGTATACATAGTTCAAATTGGCATATATGAAAGATCCCATGCTGAAACCACTAGGAATCAATTAATAGAAGTCAAGAAGGAAGTATTACATGATACCGTTAATAATATGATTAATAATATTGATTATTCCAGGATAGACTTGGAAAAGGTCCAAAAGGAGAGATTGGATAGATACATATATTACTTTCAAACGGAAGATAGAATTGATAGTCTAATAAATTTTCTATCCAATGAGGACATGAATTCGGAAGTATTAGCCATTGTTGTAAATGAAACAGGAGATATGGTATTTAAAACCGATAATTCAGCTGGATACGAAGAGTATCTGATAAATGAAGAGCTAGATGAAGTATTTCTGGATATAAGAAGTACTAAAATAGGGGATTATACATTTTACATTGGAGTATTAAATGAAACTGTTAAAAGAGAAGTTACAAATATAATAAGATTTAGAATATATAATGATATATACTTTGAGGATGCATACATTTGGATAAATGAAGTATTAAGTTACCAAGGTGGAGATAATTACGCCATAAGGGTTGTTCACCCTAATCTAAAAGATACAGAGGGCTCTTTTCTTTCTACAAAGATGGAAGATATTATGGGAACAACACCATATCTAACAGAGTTAGATGGTATCAAGGAAGATGGTGAGGTATATTTTAACTACTATTTTAAAAGGTTGGAAACAGATGACATAGCCGAAAAAATCACCTATGCTAAGTTGTATGAAGAGTATGATTGGATTGTGGCCATGGGAGTATATTATGACGATTTGGATGGATATCTATCAACCACATCCAAATTAGTTGAAAGTCAAACGAGAGATGCCCTTATAATTCTGAGTTTAACTGGTTTACTACTACTTATTATAGGGTTAATTATATTCTTTAAGTTGGAAAGAGATTATTATGCCAAGTCCAATGTGGATCTAAAGGAACAGATTGATACTGATGAGCTTACTAAGGCAAAAAGTAGAAGGGCTGGAATGAAACGTCTTCAAGCTGATTTTGATAGATTTATATCCACAGGAGAAAATGTGACTGTACTACTGATGGATATAGATGACTTCAAGATGATCAACGATAACTATGGTCATGATGCTGGAGATAAGGTCCTTATGAACCTGGTGGACAGAATTAACAACGGAATTAGAGATAGTGATACTCTCTATAGATGGGGTGGGGAGGAGTTCTTGATAGTATCAAGGGATGGTAGTATAGATGGCTTGCAAAACTTTATTTCAAAGGTACTTTCATTAGTTGAGAAATCAGATTGCAGAATAGATAATTCCAGCATTCTAGTTTCAACATCAATAGGAGCAACTCAATTCAAAAAAAGTGATAAAAGCTATGATGATCTTATAAAGAGGGCAGATGATGCACTATATCAGTCCAAGAAGCAAGGTAAGAATAGAGGCACAATTATTATATAGCATGAGAAAGCTCCATTAAGCTTATATACTTAATGGAGTTTTATGATATAATCTTCTTATGTAATTTTAGAGGATGTGATAATTGTGAAAAATTGGCTGCAGAAGTTTATGGTTGGAAGGTATGGAGTTGATCAACTTTCCAATGCCCTTATAACCCTGAGTTTGGTATTAATTTTAATGAGTATTGTCCTTGAAGTACAATTGTTAAACTCCTTTGGTTTATTGTTCCTAGGTGTTAGCTATTATAGGATATTATCTAGAAACACCACAAAGAGGTATATGGAGAATCAAAAGTTTTTGAATATATTAAAGCCTATTAAGGGAAAAATGAAGAATGCAAAGAATATATCACAAATGAAGAATAAGAAGGATAAGGATTTCAAGTACTTTAAGTGTCCTAAATGCTCACAGCAGATGAGGGTACCAAAAGGAAAGGGAAGAGTAAACATAACTTGTCCAAAATGCAAGAATGTATTTGTTAGAAAAACTTAAGGGATATTATGGGAAAGATTTATCATTCAAAACCTAAACTAAATTACTGGCTATTTCTATTTGTTATTGGAACTGGAGTATTACTTTATTATCTTTATGGGGATGACATTACCATCAGGGATATATTGACATTTACGCCTTCCAACAGTTATTTAGCTGGATTATTCATACTAGCCATGTTCTTATTTAAATCAGTATCAGTATTTTTTTCAATTGGAGTAATATACATGGTATCAGGGATTGTATTTCCTGATTATATTGCTATTCCATTGAATATAGTTGGAACTGGAATTGGTATGACATACTCCTATTATATTGGATACTTTTCCATGGGAGAGGGAGGAAACTACTACTTACAAAAGTATGATAAACTGGATGGTATTTTTAACAAGGTAGCTGTTAATGGATGGTTCACCACCTTTATTATCAGAGTTATTGGGATTATACCCCATGATATTGTGGGAATTATATTAGGTTCCTTGAAGGTTCCATACATTAAGTATATTACTGCATCAATAATTGGAGTATCTCCAATTTTAATTGCAACAACTGTAATTGGAATTAGTATTTCTAATCCAAATTCAAAGGAATTTCTATATGCAGTAATTGGTAGATTAATAATTGCACTAATGGCTACAATATTGTATCCATTAGTGCTAAAAATGAGTAAAATTAAGTAAAAAAGAAGCTATGACTTCTTTTTTTTTGCCCTTTATTGTGATATATTTTAAATTAGGAGGGATGATAATGGATAAAATAATTGGATTTATCGGTACTGGGAATATGGGTCAAGCTATGATAAGCAAGTTGGTTCAATCCAGTGCTGTTGGAAAAGATAGAGTAGTTGCATCTGAAATAGCTAAACCTTTAAGAGAAGTAGTTAGAGAGAAGTATGGGATCAAGGTTTTTGAGAACGCAGTGGATGTGGCAAAGGAAGCGGATTATATAGTATTGTCCGTAAAGCCAAATGTTTATGAGATTGTCCTTAAAGATATAAAAGATCACGTTAAAGAGGGTGCTACAGTAATATCCATTGGGGCTGGTATTAGTTCCAAGTTCCTTAAGGAGAATGTTAGAGAGGGAGTTAAGTACCTGAAGGTTATGCCCAACACTCCAGCGATGGTTGGAGAAGGAATGAGTGCAGTATCCGTTGAATGTGACTTTAGCAAAGAGGAAATGGATGACATCCTAAGTATATTCAACACCTTGGGAAAGACAGAAATTGTTAGTGAGAAGTTGATGGATGCTGTCACTGCAGTGAGTGGATCTTCACCGGCTTATGTTTATATGATGATTGAAGCCATGGCTGATGCGGCAGTGCTTGAAGGTATGCATAGACACCAGGCTTATACATTTGCTGCACAGGCAGTAATGGGATCAGCTAAAATGGTTCTTGAGACAGGAATACATCCAGGAGCTCTAAAGGACAATGTATGTTCTCCAGGGGGGACGACAATAGAGGCAGTAAGTGTGTTGGAGAATAAAGGTTTTAGGTCTGCAATAATTGAAGCTATGAGGGCGTGTGCTAAGAAAAGTAAGGAAATGAGTAAGTAAGGAGAGTCGAAAATGAGAGGAAGATATTTTGTAGGGATTATTTTAATCCTTCTAGGGGCGGGATTTTTAGCGGATCAGCTTGGATATGTGGAGTTTGGACAACTACTGGGAACATATTGGCCACTTATACTTATTTTAGCTGGTTTACTTGGTTTAATGGAATCGAGATCATCGAAGGTAGGAAATTTAATATTACTGGCATTTGGTATAATACTTCAACTTAATCGACTAGATATGATAGGTGGAGATATATTTAGATACTTCTTTCCAGCAATATTAATAATCATTGGACTTAATATTATTTTTTCAAAGGGGACAAAAGTTCATAGTGGCAAAGTGGACAAGGAAAATTGGAACAAAAAAAAATTAAGTGAAGATTTCTTAGATCATATGGTGTTGATGTCAGGATATGAAAGTGTAAATACATCTCAGAATTTCAAAGGTGGAAGACTAACAGCAATAATGGGTGGCATAGACATAGACCTAAGAGAGGCGAATATGATAGAAGATCAAGCTTACATTGAGGTAACAGCAATAATGGGAGGAATAGATATAATAACTCCAAAGCACTGGAGAGTGGAAGTACAAGGAACACCATTACTTGGTGGATTTTCAAGCAAAACCATGGGTACCAGTGACCCTGAAGCACCACTATTAATTATTAAAGGGACAGCCATTCTTGGTGGAGTTGAGATTAAATAGAGACTTAGGTCTCTTTTTTTTTGAGTAAATCCTTGACAACAGAACAATACTAGTGTACTATCAAATTAATACACTAGTATTAAATGGAGGTGAAATAATGGACTTTAATAATTCTCTACCTATTTACATTCAGATAATGGATTATATAAAGAGAAAAATAGTCATAAATGAATTAAAAGCAGGGGATAAGCTGCCCTCAGTAAGGGAGATAGCTCAAGATTTAAAGGTGAATCCAAATACCATACAAAGAAGCTATTCAGAGCTCGAAAGAGAAGAGATAGTATTTACTCAAAGAGGATTAGGGACATTCATAACTGAGGATACTAAAAGAATTAATCAGCTAAAGGGTAATCTGGCTACTAAGGTATTGGAGAAATTCATAAGTGACATGAAATCCTTGGGATATACCAAGGATGAAATAATAGACATGATTTCTAAAATGAATGGAGTGATAAAATGAATACAATAGTTGATATAAAGGACCTTTCAAAATCATATAAAAAACTCAAGGCCTTGAATAATGTTAATCTTATGATAGAGAAGGGAACTGTAGTAGGTATTTTAGGACCAAATGGAAGTGGAAAGACAACCCTTATTAAAATAATAGTCGGATTATTAAATAGTGATGGTGGCAGTGTGGTGATTGATGGTAAGATTCCAGGAGTTGAGAGTAAAAGGATGGTATCATATCTATCAGATAGAAATACCCTCTATAGCTGGATGAAGATAAAAGATGCATTTAAACTGTATAAAGATTTCTATGATGATTTTGATGAGGATAAGGCAATTAATATGCTTCAATTTATGAAATTAGATAAGAATATGAAAATAACTGAATTATCTAAGGGAATGAAGGAAAAACTAAATCTTACATTAGTTCTTTCAAGAAAAGCAAAACTATATGTTCTTGATGAGCCTATAGCTGGAGTGGATCCTGTGGCAAGGGACCAAATCTTAAATGCAATTATTCAGAATCTGGATGAAGATAGTACCATGATAATAACTACTCATCTGGTTAGAGACATGGAGAATATCTTTGATAAGGTAGCTTTTCTTAAAGATGGAGAAATAAACCTCTATGCTGATGCAGAGAGCTTAAGAGAAGAAAAAGGCATGCAAATAGATGAAATTTATAAAGAAATATTTGCTTAAGGGGGATATTATGCTTAAATTATTAAAATATGAATTAATGGGAACAAGAAAATTTATGTTGGGAACAATTCTATTTGCTTTAGGTGCTAGCACGGGATTACAGCTGTCCCTTAAAAATAGAATTGACGAGGTAATCAATCAAGGTAGATTAGGTAATGAAACCTTTACATCCTGGGCTTTGGGTATTTTAATACTAATGCTAATAGGTGCTTATATAGCCAGCCTGGTATATATAATCTCATCCTTTAGAAAAGAGCTTTATGAGGATAGAGGATATTTAACATTTTCACTTCCGATAACTGGAACTCAACTATTAGGAAGCAAGCTTATAGTGAGCTTATTATGGGTCAGTATAATAAGCTTTGGAGTATTCTTTTATAATATAGGATTATCAAGTATTTTATTCTCAGATCAGTTAGTTAGTTTTAGGCAGTTATTAAATGCATTTATTCAAATTGAAGGAATTGGTAACATGGGGTTATTTCTGTTGGTATCATCTCTAGTTGGAAGTCTTCTGACGCTACTATTGATATACTTCTCAATAACAGTAAGTAAAATAAGTCTTAAGGGAAAGACCATTGGTAGTCTTTGGGTGGTTTTATTCCTTATCCTAAATTACATTTATACCTTTCTTTATGATAAGATTTCTGAAATATTCCCTGTATATGTTGATATTCAGAGTTTTAAGATTATTGGAGAGAGAGAAATCTTCTTAAGGACGGCAATGTCAAATAATCCTGTGATTAATTTTATTGGTGCCTTTCCAATAGTGTCTTCAACTTTCAGTGTTTTTGTTATAGTATTAGTAT
>JAUWAD010000042.1 GCA_030602225.1 Bacillota bacterium
GGGAATGAGATATGCTCATTACAGAGGATCCCATGGAGTAAAAGCTCAAGTCTTAATGACTGGGGTTGCTTATAATGCGAAGAAAATCGCAAGACTGCTAGATAAGCAGGAAAAAGAATAGAAGGATGTGTCAAAAAAGCCGACTGAATAGGAAAAACTCCATAAAACAGCAAATTTAAATTGAAAAAAGGCTCTCCTCGGTCGAATAACAACGGAAAAGTGCCTTTTTTCGATAATCTCAGCAGCCTTAAATGGCTGCTTTTGACAATTCTTAAGTTTAATAGTCTTTATATAATTTATTATTTTAATTTTCTATTTCCAAGAGGATTGCTCTTTACAGCTTTTCTTAGCCTATCATCATCTAAATGTGTATATATCTGAGTTGTAGACACTGATTCATGGCCTAAAATCTCCTGTAAGGCTCTAATATCAACATTGCCATACTTGTACATTAAAGTTGCAGCTGTGTGTCTTAGCTTATGAACGGAGTAGACGAGAGGATCTAAACCAGTCTTTTCCAAATACCTGTCAATCATATGTTGTATGGCGCGATTACTCATTCTCTGACGTCTTTTGCTTAAAAACAAAGCTTTTTCTCCAGGTACAATTGGTCTGAATTTAAGATATTCCTGTATGGCTTGAACACAGGCTTCATTAAGGAAGATAGTTCTTTCTTTATTACCTTTACCTATAACTGTAAGATTGTCATCTCCATTGATTTTATCTATATTAATACTGGATAATTCACTTAATCGGAGTCCACAGTTTAAAAACAGCATAATAATCGCATAATCCCTTGATCGGAATATATCATTGGGATTAGTGAGCACTGTGTTTAGAAATCTCTCAGCTTGTTCCAGCGTTAAGTATATTGGATGTCTGGCATCTTGTTTAGGAAATTCAAGATTAAGAGCAGGATTATTGTCAATCAGATTTACCTTTGAATGAAGATACTTGAAAAAGGATCTAACTGAAGCAACTTTTCTTGATCGGGTAGTATTTGAATTTCCACGGGATCTGTCAATATATGATATGTAAGCATGAAGATCCTGAATTGTAACATTCTTAATTAAATCAATTTTCATGTCATCGATTTCAATCTCATCGAAAATAATATCTTTTGGTACAAGTTTATATCTAAGTTTTAAAAAACGCAGAAAAGTTCTCAAGTCAAAAAAGTATTCCTTAACAGTGTTAGAGGAGGTTCCCTTAATGGTTTCCATGTAATTTAGGTAGTCTTCCAAAAATAATGGGATTTTCATAAAAAATGGCTCCTTTTTTACTATATTAGTCACAAAATAGTTATTTTGTGACTAATAATATTATACCTTATAAACCTCTCAATTACAACATTTATTTAACCTACACCATTGTGTAAAACAATTTTGTTGCATGTATAATTTATCTACTTAATTGCGATATTAATTATTAGCCATAATATTGTTATAAGAATCTATATAAAACTTTATTATTATATCAATAAAGTTTTATAACAAATATTACCTTAATTAACCTAGACTATTTTTTTATCATTGCAACAATTTTTTCCTTGAATAAACTCTTGTTTTTGTCAAATCAGCCTATACACTCAAACAGGCAAGTTTTGAGACATGCTATCCTATGCCTTGAGTAAAAAACGTGGCTTAAAATCGATTCTGAGGCCTCGTTTTTTTGATGTTTTCAATAATAAATTAATATTACTGCTGATTAGAATTATTGTAGGTACAGAAATAAAAATGGTATACATAAATATATTATGTACACCATTTAAGCTGTTTTATAATTATTTTGATCCTAGTAATGATTTTATACGATTTAAACCTTCAACAATATTTTCCATGGATGTTGCATAAGATAATCTTACATAATTATCATCACCAAATGCTAAACCAGGAACTACTGCAACTTTACATTTATCCAGCAATAAATTAGCAAAATCAACTGAAGAATTAATTTTAACTCCCTCTATTTCATTTCCATATAATTGTGAAGAATTTAACATAACATAGAATGCACCTTTTGGTACTACACAACTAATTCCATTTATTGAGTTTATCATATCTGCCATTACAATTCTTCTCTCATCAAATGCTTCCTTCATCATTTCAATACTATCCTGAGGCCCTAAAAGTCCTTCCACGCTTGCATATTGAGCTATCGATGAAGGGTTTGATGTGGTATGGCTTTGAATATTACTCATTACTTTAATTATTCTTTCATCAGCGGCTGTGTATCCAATTCTCCAACCAGTCATGGCATATGCTTTCGACATACCATTAACTACTATTGTTAATTTCTTTATATCATCATTTAACTGAGCAATACTAATATGTTTCTCACCATCATATATCAATTTCTCATAAAGTTCATCCGAAATTACAAATATATTATTCTTAACAGCCCAATCAGCTATATCCTGTAATTCTTCTCTAGTATAAACAGCTCCTGTTGGATTGCTTGGGCTATTTAATATTATTGCTTTGGTTTTATCAGTCTTTACAGTATCTAGATCTTTAGACGAGAATTTAAACTCATTTGCCTCACTTGTTTGCAATAATACTGGCTCTCCACCGGAAATCATAACTAATTCAGGATAGCTAACCCAATAAGGAATACTGAATATTACTTCATCACCAGGGTTAAGTATTGCCATTAGAGCATTATAAAGAGAATGTTTACCTCCATTTGAAATTATAATCTCAGATGGTTTATATTCTAATCCATTCTCATCTTTAAACTTCTTACAGATAGCTTTCTTTAATTCAGGTGTTCCAGATGCTGCAGTATACTTAGTTACACCATTTACAATTGCATCAATTCCTGCTTTCTGAATATTTTCTGGTGTATTAAAGTCTGGCTCACCAACACTAAAACTAATAACACTTTCACCAGCAGCTTTAAGAGCATTTGCCTTAGCGGTTATTTCCAATGTAACTGATGGTTCAATAGATAAACCCTTTTTTGATAATACAAAATCCATTTTTATCCTCCTTTATAATGTTAAATATTTAATTATATGTTTATACCATATATATCCTTTAAAACATTCTTAATAATATAAAGAGAATCATCGAAGGATGATTTATTCATATTCTTGATTGTTTTATAGTGATCCTTTCCCCTATCAGTTATCTTATAAATCCTTATGGTCCTTTTTGTAGGTTCTTCCCACTCCCCTATTATGTACCCCTCTTCCTCCAGTTGTGTAAGTAGTGGATAGATCATACCAGGACTTGGACTCCATTTGCCATTTAACCTTTTGGAAATCTCGTGTTTAAGCCTATTCCCATAGTAACTTTTTTCATTTAACAAATGAAGTATATATAATTTTACAAATGATGTAGTGCTAATTGTGGTGGGAAACTGTCTTTGTCTTTCTCCTTTAAACATGCTCAATCAGCTCCTTAAATAGAGAACATTCCTCAATATCTATATACTTATCACCTAATATATCCTCATCACCATGATAGTCTGAACCACCTGTGATTATAAGATTATTATCTCTACAAAATTCTTCGAAGTACTGTTCTTCCAAAGGTTTATGTTTAGTATGATAGCACTCTATCCCCATTATACCTTGTTCTACACAAAATGTCATTATATCCTTGTTAATTATTAATCCAGGATGTGCTAAAATAGATATCCCATTTGCATTGTGAATCAAATCGATGGTATCTTTAATTGTTAGTTGATATCTTCTTACATATGCAGGTTTACCTACATCTAAAAATTTCTCAAAGGCTTCACTAATTGTTTTTACATGTCCTTCACTCTTAAGTTTTCGTGCAATTAAAGCACGACCAATAAAGCCACTTTCCTTAGCTTCACTTAAAATTTCATCTAAATCAAGATCAAAACCCAATTCTCTAAGTTTATTGATGATATCTATTCCCCTTTGCCATCTTGAATTCTTTAATTTCTCAATTTCAATCCTTAGATTCTTATTATTATGATCAATAAAATATCCTAAAATGTGGACCTCTTCTCCATTATAAAAACAACCTAACTCCACTCCAGGGATTACTTTAAAGTTATTTAGATCTTTACAATAATCAATTGCTGTATCTAGAGAATCCACTGAATCATGATCAGTAATGGCAATTCCCGATAATCTCTTAATTATTGAAAGCTGTATTAATTCCTTTGGTGTTAATAAACCATCAGAACTAATTGTATGAGTGTGTAAGTCATACTTCTTGATAAGACCACCTCCATCATAATAAAAAGACCCACCGTAATTGGTAGGTCTTCAATGTTATTTTGCGTATTCTATTGCTCTGGTTTCTCTTATAACATTTACTTTTATTTGTCCAGGATAATCAAGCTCAGATTCGATTTTCTTTACAATATCTCTTGCTGTATGAATGATCTGTGCTTCACTTATATCTTCTGGTTTTACCATGATTCTAATTTCTCTACCTGCTTGAATAGCAAATGATCTTTCAACTCCCTCAAAGGAGTTTGCTATTTCTTCAAGCTTTTCTAATCTCTTAATATAGTTTTCTAAGGTTTCTCGTCTAGCTCCTGGTCTTGCAGCCGATATTGCATCTGCAGCCTGAACTAAAATAGCTTCAACAGTTTCTGGCTCCACATCTCCATGATGGGCCTCCATAGCATGTAAAACTTCCTTAGATTCTTTGTATCTTCTAGCTAAATCTACACCTATATCAACATGAGGACCTTCAATTTCATGGTCAACTGCCTTTCCTAGGTCATGAAGTAATCCAGCTCTTCTTGATACCTTAATATCTGCACCTAACTCAGTAGCCATAACCCCTGCTAAGTGTGATACTTCAACAGCATGTTTTAAAACATTCTGTCCATAGCTGGTTCTGTATTTTAATCTACCTAGAAGTCTTATGATTTCAGGATGTAAACCATGAACGCCTGCATCAAATGCAGCTTGTTCTCCCGCTTCTCTAATTGTATTCTCAACTTCTTTTTTAGCCTTTTCAACCATTTCTTCAATTCTAGCTGGATGGATTCTACCATCAACAATCAATTTTTCAAGGGCAATTCTAGCAACTTCTCTTCTTATAGGATCAAACCCAGATAAAACTACTGCTTCTGGGGTATCATCGATAATTAAATCAATACCAGTTAACGTTTCAAGTGTTCTGATATTTCTACCTTCTCTACCAATAATCCTACCTTTCATCTCATCATTAGGCAATGCTACTACGGTAACTGTAGTCTCAGCCACGTGATCAGCTGCTACTCTTTGAATAGTAGTTGAGATGATTTCCCTAGCTTTCTTATCTGCTTCTTCTTTCGCTTTTGCTTCCATTTCCTTAATCATCATTGCAGATTCATACATGATTTCTTTTCTTGTTTCATTTAACAATAGTTCTTTTGCTTCATCTGAGGTTAAGCCTGAAAGTTTTTCCAACTCAAGGGTTTGCTTATGATATAGTTCATCAATTGCTTCCTCTTTTTCTTCAAGAGTTTTTTGCTTTCTACCAATTTGCTCTTCTTTCTTCTCGATAGATTCACTTCTTCTATCTATGGCTTCCTCTTTGTTTACTAATCTTCGTTCCATTTTTTGAATTTCATTTCTTCTTTCACGGATCTCACGATCTAAATCACCACGGGATTTGTGAATTTCTTCTTTGGCTTCTAATAAAAGCTCCTTTTTACGAGCTTCCCCATCTTTTACAGCTTCTTCAGTGATTTTCTTCGCTAACTCTTCAGCGTTTTTTATTTTTCCTTCGCCTATATATCTTCTAATAAAATACCCAGCGATTACTCCAATAATTAAGCCTGGAATTGCGTAAATTAAAATTTCAATAGGAAACACCTCCATCGTATTAAATTTTCAAGTTCCATATGATTATTATACTTAAATTAACATGGATAATACTTAATGTATTATCATTCATTCTAAAATATACACATAACAATTGCGTATTATCATGAATAAATGTCCCTTTTGGACAAGAATATGTTTGTATATTATTCTATGGGTACATACAACTTAATTTTATTACTTTTGTTGTTTCCTGTCAAGTTGTAATCAACTATTAACAGGAGTTACCTTACTTGTTGTTCCTGAGATGTCAACTCTGTATGCAGTGTTTGACAATGCAGCTAAATGAGCATTATGAGTTACCATTATTATTTGTCTGTTAAACATCTCTGAGGTTTGCTTTAGGAAGTCTCCTACATTATAAATATAATCCTCGCTAACATGCTTTGCTGGTTCATCAAGGATAAGTGGTCCCTGTATTGGGGGTTTATGGGTTTGCAAGAAGGATATTCTCAGAGCCAGGGATACTATATCAACTACTCCCCCTCCCCTTGATTGCTCAGGTTTGGTTTTCAAGAAGAAATCAGGAGTATCATTAATTACATAGAACTCGGCATTAGATTTATTTCTTGCTTCCTCTAACTCTATTAGAAATTCAATGTTAGATTCAAATATATATTGCAAGCACTTGGTTACCAAGCTTTCAATCTGGTCTTTTGCTTGTTTTCTAGCAAATTCTGAGGTAAGTTGAAACAATACCATGACCTGTTCTAAAGTTTTATAGTATTCATTAATTCTATTCAATTCATCCTCTGATTCAATTAAAAGAGAAATCAATTGATCTTTCTTGCCTTGTTCAGTATTTATATAATCCCTGAGCTTGAAAATTTCATTTTCAAGCTGGTTGTATTCATAAGACATAATATCCCTACTTTCCCAATATATCTTTAGGCAATAGTTCATTTGCTTCATTAATTAGTTCTTCAATTTCTTTTTTAAGTTTCTCGATTTCATTATCCAAATTCTCTGGTTTAATTCCCAACTCCTGCAACTCTTTAACTATCTCTTCTTCGGAGTTCTTTAATTGTTCCAATCTTGCCTCTGCCTTATACTTCATACCCTTTGCCTGGTCCAGTAATTCCTTTAATTGAGATAACTCCTTTTCATAATCCATGATTAACCTCCTATGTGGTTTTTAATAATATTATCTATAGATTCTGTTGTAATATCACTATAACAGAAGGGACATTTTTCAATGCTGATTAATATATCTTTGTACTTATTTGTGAGTGTATGATTTTCATTATTATTTTTTTCAAGTTCAAGCTCTACCTTAGTTATTTCCGACTTTAAATGTGTACGATTTTTATTAATGATATTAAGCTTTTGTAATTTAATCCTATTTATGTCTGCATTTATTACCTTTTCATCAATACTTACAAACTTAATTATCTTTTCCATATATGCTAATCCGCTTTTTATCCTAGTTTTAGTATCAAAATAATTTGTCCGTGCATTGGATAATTTAACCAGCAGCTGATTTTTTTCTTTACCTATAACTATCTTTTCTTCATAGTCAACTACCTTTAAAATACTTTCTAGTTTCTTAATAAGTTGATCATGTTCAATTTTAGTATTATTATACCTACTGTTAGCCTTTGTAAGATCATTATACTTAATCAATTTATCACCAATACCTAATAATGCTTCATTTACCATACCTATTGATAATAACTTATTATTGATTTCATTGTTATAAATGAAATCCTTTCTATTCTTAATATAGGATTCACTTAACTCATTTAATTTCTTGTATTTAAGTAAGTTTATTTCAAGATCCTTAATTCTCCACTCTAATCTATCAACCTGTTTCAGTTTAGATAGAAGTTCTTCATAGTTCTTTATCTGCCTTATAATTTCAGTATACTTTTCCATTGACTCCAGAACTGATTTCAATATTGAATCCTTATTCTTTATGTCCTTGTTTATTTGATTAAGTCTGTCTAACTTCAATTTTAAGCTATCTAAAAAATCATATCCAGTAATCTCATTTTTTAAATCTTCAACTCTTTTTTCAGTATTTTTTCTATTAGAGTTTAGGTTTTTCATATCCTTAAGAACATCTGTCAATGCATCATCTATAATATTAACTCCAACTAGTCTTCCAATAGCATTAGCCCTAACTGAGGTTTTTTCAGAAAGTAAAAAAGGTCCTTCCAACTGCTCCCCCAGGTTAATAGCTGAGGATTCATCCCTATCTAATAGAATCTTCCTTATATTGGTTATGTCAGTAATCTCCTCAGGGACATCCTTTCCAAAACCTTCAAAACGCATTTCTTCCCCATCACTTTTTACAAGAAGATATCCATTCTTACTTTTAGTTCTATATCTTTGTAATATTGTTCCATCGCTTATATGTATAGTTACACTGGCACTGGTTTCTCCTTCACGAATGAAGAAATCTCCAGCAGGCTCATTGTATAATACCCATTTTAATGCTCTAATTACAGCTGATTTGCCAGTATCTGAAGGACCAACTATAACATTTAAGCCTGGATCGAAATCAACTTCACTATACTTATGGGATTGAAAGTTCTCTAGTATTAATCTCTTAATATATTTCATATACTCACCATGCTATTCTTTCATTTGAATTTGAGCGATTCTCTTTAGTGCTTCTTCTTTTACATTCGTATCAACATTTTCGGAAAAGGCAACTTCTATTAATAAGTCATTAATATCCATTTTTTCAAAATTTAAAGCTGAATCTATGGATTGTTTAAATTCCAATATTCTTTCACTCTTAAAGGTGCTTTTTTCTATTTCAGATCTATCAAGTACTTCATCTCCTGGTAAGGCTGATTTTAATTGAATCATGGATATATTTATATTGTCATTTAATTCAATTAAACACACCTGTGGGATTCTTTCAATTTCCTTAATACTATTTGTAACCCTAACAAGACTACCTGGATTAATAAAAAACTTACCGTCTCTTTCTATTGTCTTAAAGCCAGCATGATAATGACCTGTCAAAGTTATGTTTGCCTTTGTATCTATTATATCATCCACTAAAGTATAGGGAATACCCTTTATAAAAGGTCTATCTAGAAGCATTCCATGTACAATGTGAATTGAGTAATTTGCATCTTCATCTATTTCATTTAGGATATATTTATCAGGGGTTTCATCAATATTGTAACTGTAAGGGACACCTGTTATCTGGACCTTTATTTTATCCTTACTGAGTATTACAGACTTTGATTCATCAATTACCCGTAGAAAATCCAGACTGTTAAGTAATCCTAACATAGTTCTATCTAGGGTTTGTGGGTTATGACCGAAAATATCATGATTTCCACTTACAATATATATGGGTACCTTGATCTTCTTTAAAATATTAGTAAACCTACTTGCAACAGAAATAGAAATATCAGGTCTGTCAAATAGATCTCCCCCATGTATAACGAAGTCTATATCCTTCAATTTTATAATTTCAGTGATTTCTCTGAACTTATTCTCCAAGGTAACTAAAAAGTCATCCTTACGGTTTTTAGGATTTGTACCTCTAATATGGGTATCGGTAAAGAATAGTATTTTCAAATTAATCTCTCCTAGCATAAAACCTCCTAATATAGGAGGTCATTATCTTATTCTTCAAGGGTTTTGTCTTTATCTTCCTTTATTAAACCATAGTGTTTTCTTACCAAGGTTTCAATTTCAGAATATATTTCCGGATTTGTCTTAAGGAATTCTTTTGAATTTTCTCTTCCCTGTCCAAGCTTTTGATCGTTATAACTAAACCACGATCCTGCTTTATTTACAATCCCTGCAGTTACTCCTGCATCTAACACGCTACCCTCTTTGGATATTCCCCCACCATACATAATATCAAACTCAGCTTGCTTAAATGGGGGAGCAACTTTATTCTTAACTACTTTTACTCTTGTTCTATTACCGACAATTTCATCCCCTTGTTTTAATGAATCTATTCTTCTAACATCAAGTCTTATACTTGCATAGAATTTCAATGCTCTACCACCTGTTGTTGTTTCAGGGTTACCAAACATTATTCCAACCTTTTCCCTTAATTGGTTTATAAAAATACAGGTAGTGTGGGATTTGCTAATGGCACCAGCTAATTTTCTTAGAGCTTGGGACATTAATCTGGCTTGAAGGCCAACATGACTATCCCCCATATCCCCTTCAATTTCGGCTCTTGGTACAAGGGCTGCAACTGAGTCGACTACGATTACATCAACAGCTCCACTTCTAACCAGAGCTTCTGTTATCTCCAGTGCCTGTTCACCAGTATCTGGCTGAGATATGATAAGATTCTCCACATCCACTCCAAGTTTTTTGGCATAACCAGGATCCAATGCATGTTCAGCATCAATAAAAGCTGCTATGCCACCTTTTTTCTGGGCTTCAGCTATTATGTGCAATGCTATAGTGGTTTTACCTGAGGATTCAGGACCATATATTTCTACAATTCTACCCCTGGGAACTCCTCCTATTCCTAAAGCAATATCTAAATCAAGGGAACCAGTGGGTATAAAGTCAAGGTCAATTATTGAATTTTCTCCAAGCCTCATGATGGAGCCCTTTCCAAACTGCTTTTCAATTTGATTTAATGCAATATCCAATGCCTTTTTTCTTTCATTCATATCAGCCATGTCTATCCAGTTTACCTGGATTCACCCCTTTCTTGTTCGAACATTAGTTCACTAATTATATGTTACACTAATACCAAATCTAAGTCAACTTTTTATTCAAAAAATTATATAAGTTTCCAAGGGCAAAGTTAGTAGCTCTTTCCTGAATAACATCCCTATCTCCAGAAAAGATTCTCTTAAATACCTGATGACTTTCCTTATCTGCAACACAGGTATAAATTAGACCAACTGGCGTATCTCCCATGGAAGTGGGCCCAGCATTTCCAGTGGTTGAAACTGTAATGTCTGAACCTGACTTACTCAATAAACCCAGAGCCATCTCTATGGCTACTTGCTCACTTACTGCTCCAAATTCCTTTAGAGTTGATTCCTTAACCCCTACTTCATCTACTTTAGCTAAATTAGAATAGGTTATGATGCCTCTATCGAATGTGGAGGATGCACCAGGTATTGATGTTATTCTTGAGGATATGTTGCCGCCAGTGCAAGATTCACATACTGCTAGCTTTAAATTATTCTCAACTAAAGTATCTATAATTACCTTCTCAACACTGGAATTATCATATCCATAAATATACTGACCTATTTTCGACTTTATTTTCTCAAGTATAAGATTTGTATTTTCTTCTAAGTAATCCTTATCAAGACTCTTTCCTATTATCTTTATCTCAACACATCCTTTGGAAGCATATGTGGATATGGTAAATCCTTCCATATTAATATTTAATTCTTTAAGATCCGTTTCCAGTTGGGATTCACCAATACCAATGGTATTGATGGACTTCACAGCTATGATATGATCATCTTTAATATAATCTACAACATAATTATCCAACATGGGGATCATTTCCCTTGGTGGTCCTGGCATCATGATTATGATTTTATCATCATGCTTTATATATATCCCAGGAGCAGTACCTTTGGGATTAGGAATAAATTCTGAACCAAGTGGTTTCATTGCCTGTTTGAGATTGTTAAGTGTCATCTCTCTTTGTGAATAGGAGAAAAAGTATTTAAGCTCATCTTCCATCTTTGTATCAGACTCCATAGGTAATCCCAAAGCACTAGCTATGGCTTCTTTTGATAAGTCATCATCAGTTGGCCCTAAACCACCAGTTGTTATTACAATATCAACTCTATCCTTGGCTATTTCAATTACACTCTTTAGTCTATTGAAATCATCATCAACTGATGTGTGATATAGGGTTTCAATTCCCATTTCAGCCAATCTCTTTGATATATACACGGCATTTGAGTTGACTATACTGCCAAGAATAATTTCTGTTCCAATTGTAACAATTTCTGCTTTCATATACTTCTCCTTATATATCTTCTAGTTTTAATGTGTCTAAATTCTTTAAAATATAATCCACTCCAGATACTACAGTAAATAATAATGCTAGATATAGGGTTATCATATCCAATGGGATGTTTATATACCTAAATGGAAAATTGTCCAGTAATAAAAGTATAATGGAAATTAGTTGTGTAATTGTCTTTATCTTACCCCAGGAGCTTGCAGCAATAGTGATTCCCTCTGAGGCTGCAATTACTCTAAATCCCGTAATGGTGAATTCCCTTGCAATTATTACTATTACTATCCAGGAAGGAATCTTACCTACTCCGACTAGAAGTATCAAAGCTGCGGATGTCAGCACCTTATCTGCCAAGGGATCAGCGAACTTACCGAAATTAGTGACTAATTGCTGTGTTCTAGCTATATGACCATCTATGCTATCTGTTATTGCGGCAATTATAAATATGGCAGCAGCATAGTAATTGCTATACTGGATGTTTAAGTTGAAAACAATAATAAATACTGGTACTAACAACACTCTTAATAAGGTTATCTTATTTGGTAGATTCATCTACTAACTCTCCTAACAAATCATATTCTAGATACTCAGTAATATCCACACTTACAATATCTCCAACATATAATTCTTCATTACTTCTAACATAAACAACTCCATCTATTTCTGGAGCATCCATAAAACTTCTCCCCACATATAGATTCTCCTCAGCAAATTCCTCAATCATAACCTGGTAAGTTTTCCCTACCTTTTTACTCATCAGTTCTTCAGAGATTTTAAGCTGCAACTCCATTAATGCCTCTCTTCTCTTCTCTTTAATCTTTTCATCTACCTGGTTAGGAAGTGCAAATGCAGGAGTACTTTCTTCCTTGGAATAAGTGAATACACCTAATTTATCAAACTTGATTTCCTTTATGAAATCATACAGCTCCTGAAAATCAGATTCAGTCTCTCCAGGGAATCCAACTATAAATGTTGTTCTTATAACAATTTCTGGAACATCCATTCTGAGTCTGTCAATAATATATCTGATAGCATCTTTAGAGGTTCTTCTATTCATAAGTTTCAATACATTGTCAGCTGCATGCTGAAGGGGTATATCAACGTATTTTGCTATCTTATCATTGCTCTTTATTGTATTGATAAGCTTATCATCTATATTGTCAGGATAAAGATATAGTAATCTAATTAAGTATAACTCCTCTATTTTACTCATCTCATCTAATAGCTTATACAGGGAATACTCACCATATAAGTCGATTCCATAATCAGAAGTATTCTGAGCTATTATTATAATTTCTCTTACACCATTTTCAACTAAGTCATTAGCTTCTTTAATTATATCTTCCATCTTCCTACTTCTATGTTTACCTCTTAGTTGAGGGATAATGCAGTAGGTACATAAATTATCACAGCCTTCAGAAATTCTGATGTATGCATATGGAGATTTAACATCCCTTTTTACTCCTTCCAAGTAATCATTATCAACATTGTCTACTTGGATTATTTTACTGTTAGAATTGAGATTGTTAAGGATATTATTAAGATCCTTAATATTACCTGTACCCATAATTGCATCAACTTCTGGAATTTCCTTAATTAACTCATCAGAATATCTTTGTGCCAGACATCCAGCCAATATGAGATGCTTACAGTTTCCCACTTCTTTGTATTGTGCCATCTCAATAATAGTATCTATGGATTCTTCTTTTGCAGCTTCAATAAACCCACAGGTGTTTACTATAATTACGTCTGCATCTTCCACATCTTTTGTATAATCAAAATAGTGCTTATCAAGAACACTCTGCATTATTTCTGAATCAACTTCATTTTTCGAACAGCCTAAAGTTACAATACTAACATTTTTTTTATTCATCAACTTTCTCCTAATCATCTAAATCTTCTTCTGTAATTAATACTTTTCTTGGTTTACTACCTTCAAATCCACCAACTATTCCCCTGAGTTCCATTTCATCTATCATTCTGGCAGCTCTAGAATAGCCCACCTTGAGCTTTCTTTGTAATAGAGATATGGATGCTACCCCTTCATTTACAACTATCCTTATGGCGTCTTGTAGGAGCTCATCTGAATCATCAAAGTCTGCCTGTTTTGCATTTTGAACCACATCAATAATTTCTTCATCATATTGGGTTACGTTTTGATCTTGTAGAAACTCCACAACCTTTTCAACTTCCTTGTTGGAAATAAAGGCACCTTGAAGCCTTACTGGCTTGGAATAGCTTGATGGGTAAAATAGCATATCTCCCTGACCAAGGAGCTTCTCAGCACCGGCCATATCAAGTATGGTTCTGGAATCTACCTGAGATGAAACAGCAAAGCTTATCCTCGATGGAATATTGGCTTTTATTGTTCCAGTTATTACATCAACGGATGGTCTTTGAGTGGCAACTATCAAATACATACCAGCAGCCCTTGCCATTTGAGCCAATCTGGCAATATAATCTTCAATTTCCTGTGCAGCTACCATCATTAAATCAGCTAATTCATCAATTATAATAACTACCTTAGGTAGCTTTTCATCATCGGCAAAATGTTTTTCATTAAAGGATTTAATATCCCTAACATTATTCTGAGCAAAAATCTTGTATCTTCTCTCCATCTCCCCCACAGCCCAATTAAGAGCAAATGCTGCTTTTTTTGGATCTGTGACCACAGGAATTAATAAATGTGGTATACCATTATAAACACTCAACTCAACAACTTTTGGGTCGATCAACAATAATTTCACATCATCTGGTGAGCTCTTATACAGCAATGACATTATTATAGTATTAATACATACACTCTTACCTGATCCGGTGGCACCAGCTATTAATAGATGGGGCATCTTATCAATGGAAGATACGATTACCTTACCTGTAATATCCTTTCCCAGAACCAGTGGTATGTCAGAATCTGAATCTCCAAATTCCTTTGAAGTTATTAAATCCTTAAAGTATACAGTATCCTTGGATTTATTTGGAACCTCAATACCTACAGCGGCTTTCCCAGGAATTGGTGCTTCAATTCTAATATCTGAAGAAGCTAGACTTAAAGATATGTTATCAGAAAGGGAAACAATTCTACTAAGTTTAATACCAGGGGCAGGGGAAAGTTCATAGCAGGTTATTGTTGGACCCACGTTGATGTGAGATACAGTAGCATCAATTCCAAAATTTTTCATTGTCTCTTCAATTATTCTAGCATTATTTAGAATTTCTTTTCTATTATTGGAGTCAGATCTACCAATTGGTGAGGATAGAAAACTTAAAGGTGGAGTCTTATAGATTATTTTCTTGTTTAAAACTTCCTTTTCTTTTATCTCAGATTCAATTTTAACAGTTTCCTTATCCACCTGGGCTTTGGGAATCTTATCAATCCTTTTTGGAGATTCTTCGCCAACTGTGTCCTTATCTGAATTTTTTTGAGTTCTTTCTTCTTCCTTTTGATGACTGGATCTAGTATAATCAGATATTTTAATAACTTCATTTACTTCCATTTGCTTTGGTTCTGATTTTTCCTTCTTTATCGGTGGAAGTATGTCCTCATTTTTCTTTATCTTAGGAGTTACTGAGATGGCTTTATTAAACACCTCTTTAACTGTAAGGTTTGTTATTATCAAAAGACAAACTGTTATTATAATCCCAAGAACCAGATAAGCCCCTATGGAACCAAATAACTTATAAAAAAAGAACCCAAAAAAAGCACCGATAATACCGCCACCTCTGTTAGATGCAGACAATTCTATAGACTGCTTTATTCTCTCAAACAATCCTGTATCTGCAGTGTTAATTCCATCTAATACAATTAGAAAGCTTATAAAAATAGCTGTAAGTGCAAGAATTATCCTTAACTGAACTTTATCAAATCTTTCTAAAAGTAATACCACTCCAGATCCTATTATAAAAAGGGGTAATATGTAAGCTCCAAATCCAATTGTAGTGAATGTAGTACTGTTTAAGATTCTACCCACTAATCCCATTCTTGCACTGAAAAGACTAACCAGGGTTATAACACCAACTCCAAGTACAATAATTCCTAAGATGTCAGAGTTCATACTGCTTACTCTAACTTGCTTTTTCTGAGATTTTGTTGAGCTTCTTTTTGCCTCATTCTTTTTTTTCATTTAGCACACCTCTTTTAGATAAGTTGAGTAATTATTGTAATCGCACCAACCACCCATAAATAATATGAAAAATAATGTAATTTATTCTTATTCAATACTCGAATCAGTAACTTAATTGAAATAACCCCAACAACTGTTGAGAGTATTATGCCAATAAGCAATGGTCCATTAACTAGAATTTGATTGTCTTCTCTTGTAACTTTAATCATTCCAAGTAAAAATGCACCAAAGGTTGCAGGCAATGCAAGAAGGAATGAGAATTCCGTAGCCAATGGTTTTTTTAGCCCCCTAAATAATCCAGCAACAATTGTAGATCCAGATCTTGAAATTCCAGGGATAATTGCAAAACCCTGTAGCACACCAATTATTATGGAATCAAGAAAAGTAACATCCTTAACGTCCTTTGTCTCTCTTCCTTTCTTTTCTGATAACCAAAGGAGAAAACCTGTGAATATTAAAGCTATACCAATGGGAATCAAGGAAGTATAAAGGGTTTCAAAGAAATCTTCAAATGCAATCCCAATGATGGCAGTGGGCACTGAACCTATAATTATCAATAGACCAAGTCTTTGATATTTTGTGAGTTCCCTTATTTTCTTACCCCTGGCAAGATCTATTATAAGCTTTATAAAGTCAATAACAATAAACTTTATATCTTTAAAGTAAACAATAACAATTGAAATCAATGTTCCAAAATGAAGCATCTGAGTAAAGAATAGATTGCCTTCCTTTATCCCAAATAAATGCTGAAGAATTGATAAATGTCCTGAGCTGCTAATTGGCAAGAACTCCGCAACGCCTTGAAATATCCCTAAAACTATAGCTTCAATATAACTCAAATCTTAATCCTCCTATTATGCATATATATTATATTATAGCACATTGATGTTTTATGCAAAATTAAAACATAATCAATAAGATTTTGCCTTAACTTAATCCAGTGTGGCCAAAACCACCATGACCCCTTTTAGTTTCATCCAGGGAATCCACCAATTGGAAATCCATCTTTTCATATTTAATCAAGACCATCTGGGCGATTCTGTCTCCACGATTTATTACAAAGGGTTCCCTTCCAAGATTTATCAGGATAACTTTTATCTCCCCCCTATAATCACTGTCAATAGTACCAATTCCATTGGCTAGAGATATACCATTCTTTATGGCTAAACCACTTCTTCCTCTAATCTGAGCTTCATATCCCTCAGGAATTTCTACAAATAGTCCTGTTGGAACTAAAAATCTCTCCATAGGCTTTAATGTTATTGAAGTCTCTATATCAGCCATCAAGTCAACTCCAGATGAACCTAATGTCTTATACTCTGGTAAATCCAAGCTTCCTTTATTAACTATTCTTACCTTCATAATATCCCCCCATTAGTTAAAAATCGATTTTATAGTGTTTTCAAACTTTTTCTTATCCTTGACCTTACCCACATAACTTATATTAAGTTGATTCCAGTCAAGGTATTTCTCAATAACTTTGATAATATCTTCCCTTTTGATATTATTAATCAAATCTATAACCTGTTCAGGAGTTTCCTGAGGTTTTCCATTGATTAAATTTTTGCCCATCTCAAACATCTTATTAAATGAACTTTCTAGACTTAATATATAGCTCCCCTTTAAATTTTCCTTTGCTTTTCTTAGCTCATTTTCACTAAGGTGAAAATCCTTTAGATTGTCGATCTCATCTTTTATTAGGTTTAGC
>JAUWAD010000055.1 GCA_030602225.1 Bacillota bacterium
AAATAAATATACATCAATAAGAGAAGACAATCAAGGAGCCATAGAGGAACTTGAAAAAGCAAGTAATCTCTTAACCAACGATGAACAAGGTGAAAAGGGTTATGAAATCATAGAAAAACCAGAATTTTATAATGAAAGATACGAAATTAATGATAGAATCAATGAGCTTAATGATATACTTAAAGAGTTGGAAGTTAATATTAGTACTGCTCAGGTTATGCTTAAAAAGCTGGAAGAGGATAAAAACCGGGAAGATTATTTAATTGATGAACTAACTAAAAAGAAAAAGGATTTTGATGATCTCAGTGGGAGAATAAAATCCCTGACCATTGCAAAGGATAGAATCCTTAAGTTATCCATTGAGATGCATAGGGAGTTTGCTCCCATTATTAATGAAGAAGTTGGAAGTATATTTAATTTAATAACCAATGGAAGATACAATGGTGTAATGATAGATAATCAACTGAATATATCAGTTGTGGATGAAAGAAGAAGGGTAATACCAATCTCAAGCTTAAGTGGTGGGACAGTGGACCAGCTTTATTTCAGCCTGAGAATTGCCTTATCAAATCACTTGATGGGAGAAAAAATGCCGTTATTTCTAGATGAATCCTTTGCCCATTATGATAATCACAGACTTAAGAATATTGTGGAGTTTCTTTATGAAATTTCAAAGGACAGACAGATATTTGTATTTACCTGTCATAATAGAGAGCAGGAAGTAATGGAAGAGTTAGGATTAGAATACAATTTAGTACATTTAACTTAAGAATAATTGAGGTGTAGGTATGATTTATGCAATTGGAGATTTGCATTTCGACCATTCAAATACTAAACCTATGGATGTATTTGGTGAGAAGTGGATAAATCACAAGGAAAAGATAATTGAAGATTGGATAAAAAGGGTTGATGAGGATGATCTTATCCTTATTCCTGGTGATACTTCCTGGGGATTGAAACTTCAAGATGCATATCCAGACCTTAAGCTTTTAGATGACCTGCCAGGAAAGAAGGTAATAATTAAAGGTAATCATGACTATTGGTGGGAAGGAATATCAAAGATACGATCATTGAATCTTGAATCAATCCATTTTATAAGAAACGATTCCTATATATATAAGAATATTGCCATTGCAGGGACCAGAGGGTGGATGTCAAAGGACTCTGACTCCTTTGATGCACAGGATGAGAAGATATACAACAGGGAACTTTTAAGGCTGGAAGCCTCATTAAAAACCATTCCTCAATCAGTGAAGTATAAAATAGCCATGCTTCATTATCCACCATTCGATGGGAAGCTTAGAAAGAATGAGTTCGTGGATATATTAAACAAATATAATGTGGATATGTGTATTTACGGACATTTGCATGCAGAAGGACACAAATACTCCATCGAGGGTATTTTTGAAGGGATTGATTTTCACCTTGTATCCAGTGACTATTTGGATTTTAAACTTAAACTAATAATGGAGGAATAGAATGAAAATTATTGTAAGGAAAAACTATGAAGAAGTAAGTATTGAGGCTGCCAATATTTTTGAAAGGGAGATAAGAGAAAATCCAAATACAGTATTGGGAATGGCAACAGGCTCAACACCAATAGGGATGTCTAAGGAACTGATAAGAAGACATAAAGAAGAGGGATTGGATTTCTCAGGCGTTCTCACCTTTAACCTTGATGAGTATCTAGGACTTCATGAAGACAATGAAAATAGTTATAGATATTTTATGGACAATGAGTTTTTTAATCATATAAACATTCTAAAAGAAAATACCCATGTTCCCAAAAGTGACATAGATGTTTTAGATGAAACCTGCTCACAATATGATGATATGATTTTCAAAGCAGGAGGAGTAAGGCTTCAGGTTCTAGGGGTTGGTTCCAATGGTCATATAGCATTTAATGAACCAGCTGAAAGATTAAATGCATATACTTCAATTGTGGATTTGACAGAAGAAACCATAAAGGATAATTCAAGATTTTTTGACTCCATGGATCAAGTCCCCAAAAAAGCGGTTTCTATGGGCATGGGAAGTATTCTGAAATCGGAAAAGATAGTTTTGATAGCAACAGGAAAAAACAAGGCTCAGGCAATAGCTAAATTGATAAAAGATCCATATATATCTACTCATTTGCCTGTGTCATTTTTATTAGCCCACAGGGATGTGACGATTATCTGCGATAAGGATGCATATTCATTGGTGGAATAGGAGGTTCATATGACTAAGGAACTTGAAATCAAGGTGCTTAATATTGATGTTGAGGAGATTCAAGAAAGGATACTATCCCTTGGGGGAGAGTTGATCTCAATTGAGAAGCAAGTAAACACACTGCTTGATAATACTGAAAAACCAATAAAATCATATATGGATGCCTATTTGAGAATAAGGGAAACTAAAGAGCTACTCTCCAATGAGGAAAAGATTACCTTAACACTTAAGAAAAAGCTCTCGAATGAAGCATTAAGGGAGAATATGGAATATAATGTAAACCTTGAAGAAAAGGATACTATGCTAGAAATACTTAGAAACTTAGGATTTAAGGTGGTGGAAGTAGGACATAAGGAAAGAAAATCCTATAAGTTAAGAAATTCAAGGTTAGATATAGATACATGGGATGAAAGGATATACCCTTATCCTTATATGGAAATAGAAGTTGAAAGTGAAAGGGATTTGGAAGAGTTAATCGATCTCTTGGAGATACCAAGGGATAATATATCAAGATTATCAATAGTAGAGTTACAGCAAAAGCTTAGGGAGGGAAAAGATGTTAAATAAGTCGACAGTTGAAAATGTATTAAATGCAGCATTGTCAAGGGGAGGAGACTTTGCTGAGGTTTATGTGGAAGATAAGCTTGTGGGAAACATAAAGCTTATTGGTGGAAACATTGAAAATAATATGACAGGTAGGGAATATGGTGTGGGAATAAGAATCTTTGATAGGTTCAATGCCATATATGCCTACACCAATGACTCCAGTGAAGAGAACCTAATTAAGGTTGCAAAAGGTGCAGCTGCAGCACTTAATGGTAAAAGTACAGAAAGGGCAATAAACTTTTTAAAAGGGGAACTGACAGATTACAATCCCATAAAGACCAATTTATTTGGTGTGGAGAAGAAGAACAAGGTAGAACTACTTAAAAGGGCATACAAGGCTGCGAAAGAATATGATGATGTTATTTCACAGGTTACAGCCACCTACCTTGAGGAAGAACAGGACGTTTTCATAGCAAACACTGAAGGTTTATGGACTAATGATAAAAGGGTAAGAACAAGATTTACAGTAGCATCTGTGGCAAATCACAATGGAGAAATGCAGCAAGGTTACTTTGCTCCAGGAGCTTCCATGGGATTTGAGTTCTATGATTATATGAATGTTGAAGATATAGCAAGGGAAGCATCAAGAATTGCCAAGGAAATGATTTATGCCGAGTATGCACCCAGTGGAACCATGCCAGTAATTATAGATAATGAGTTTGGTGGTGTGCTGTTCCACGAGGCTTGTGGTCATGCATTGGAAGCAGCCTTTGTTTCAAAGGGAACTTCCGCTTTTGCTGGAAAGATGGGACAGATGGTGGCATCTCCATTGGTTACTGCCATTGATGATGGAACCATTCCAAATGCATGGGGAACCACCAATGTTGATGATGAAGGTACTCCCACAAGGCGTAATGTATTAATAGAAAATGGTGTGCTGAAATCATATCTGGTTGATAGGTTAAATGGCAAGAGAATGAATACCCAGTCCACTGGTTCATCAAGAAGACAATCCTATAAATTTGCACCAACATCCAGGATGAATAACACATTTATTGATGCAGGAACTATGTCAAAGGATGAGATTATATCAAATACTGAAAAAGCACTGTATGCAAAGAAATTAGGTGGTGGAAGTGTAAATCCAGCAACGGGAGACTTTAACTTTGCTGTAATGGAAGGTTACCTGGTTGAAGATGGGAAAATAACAAAACCACTTAGAGGTGCAACCTTAATTGGAAATGGAATTGAAGTTCTTAACCTAATAGATGCAGTGGGTAATAATCTTTCCCATGGTCAAGGTATGTGTGGGTCATCCAGTGGATCTATTCCAACAAATGTTGGACAACCAACCTTAAGGGTAAGCAAACTAACAGTTGGTGGCAGAAAGGGGGAAGAATAATGGATTTCAATGAGTTTAAGAAGTTAGTATTTAGCCTTGCAGAAGATAAATTTGATGATATGGAAATCTATAGAAATGAAGAAAAGACACTATCCATACACATATTCAAGGAAGAAGTGGATAAGTATGCCATTGCTGAGTCTTCAGGTGTTTCCTTTAGGGGCCTGAAAGATGGCAAAATGGGGTATTCATTTTCAGAGACCATGGATGAGGTTTCTGCTAAATTATTGGTGGAACAGGCATATGACAATGCCAGTTATATTGATACCAGTGATCTTTCCCCTATTTTCGAACCATCTGATGAATATATGATAAACAATCAGATAACATATAATATCAATGGAATCTCCAATGATGAGAAGATTCAGCTTATGAAGGACTTAGAAAACAGAGCTTTGGCCCTTGATTCTAGAATCACATCTTTAGCCAATTGTATATATGAAGAATACAATTTAACAAAGGAGATATATAACTCTAAGGAAGTAGATATGACAGAATCCGGTGGTGGAGCAGTAATATATATAGGTGTTGTAGCCAAGGATGGAGATGATACAAAAACTGGTGCAGCCCTTAGACTATTCAGAGACTTCAATGATATAGACCTGGATGATATTGCCAAGGAAGCAGTCAATGAAGCAGTTTCACTACTCCATGCCAAACCAATTAAGAGTAATGACTACAAAACCATTATTAGAGGGGATGTTTTTGCAGATATATTAGGAGCCTTTTTCCCCACCTTCTCAGCTGAAAATGCCCAGAAGGGATTATCTCTATTAAAGGATAAAACAGGAGAGATGATTGCATCAGAAAACTTCACTATTATTGAGGATCCATTGTTTGAAAAAGGTTTTGCAGTAAGTACCTTTGATGATGAAGGTAATGCTACCAAGTACAAAAAGATAGTTGAAAATGGAAGACTTAATACCCTATTATACAATGGAAAAGCTGCCTTGAAGGAAGGTATAGAACCTACTGGAAACGGATTTAGAGATTCATATAAAGCTCCCATTTCTACAAAAGCTACCAACGTCTATGTAAAATTAGGAGAAAAGTCCTTGGAAGAGCTTATAACTCAGCTGGACTATGGGGTAATTGTAACACATGTGGCAGGATTACATTCCGGGCTTAATCCTGTTTCAGGGGATTTCTCAATGCAAGCTCAAGGATTCCTTGTTGAGAATGGCAAAATAGTCCAAGGAATAAATGGTGTGACTGTTGCTGGAAACTTTTTCTCCATGCTAAAGGATATTGAGGAAGTTGGAAATGATATAAAATTTGGATTCCCAAGTGGCAGCCACTTTGGTTCTCCCAGTATAAAACTAAATACACTATCCATTGCTGGGAGTTAAAAGGGTTCACCTAGAGATCATCTAGGTGAATTTTTAATTTTGAAAACTTGCAAAATCCACCAATTAAAACCTAGCAAAAAGATAGGAATTGGCATTTAAGTAGGTTTTAAAAATTGGTAATTAATTAACAAGAATGATAAGTTATTAACGCTTTATATGATTGTTTATTCAGAAAATATGGGTTATAATTATAATGTTGATTTATAACTAAAAGTAAAGGAGTTGATATTGTGGGCTGCTGCGGATCAAAGGATTTGAAGACTCATTTTCTTGATGAATCTGTGGATTTATCTTTGTTGGATGAAGTCTTAGACAAGTATAAAAGTGTTAAGGGCAGTTTAATTACAATTCTTCAATATGCCCAGGAGACGTATGGTTATCTACCACTTTCAGTTCTTGAGCATATTTCCAATGAGACTGGGATTAATAGTTCTCAAACATATGGTGTAGCCACTTTCTATACCCAGTTTAGACTTAAACCAGTTGGAGAAAACCTAATTATGCTTTGTAAGGGAACAGCTTGCCATGTTAATGGTGCTGATGGTATTGAGGAAGCCATAACTGAGGAACTGGGAATTCATGATGGAGAAACAACGGAGGATGACCTATTTACACTTAATAATGTAGCTTGTTTAGGTTGTTGTAGCTTATCACCAGTTATGATGATAAATGGTGAAACTTATGGAAGTTTAACTCCACAAAAGACTAAAGATATTCTAAGAGGTATTAAGAAGGAATCTTTAGCGCTAAAGGAGGGAAATTAGATGAAGGTTGTAGTAGGACTTGGTAGTTGCGGTATAGCTGCTGGAGCTAGAAAGGTTTATGAATCATTGGAAGAGCATATTAAGTCCAATGAACTAAAGGTAGGGCTTGAACTGACTGGTTGTGTTGGAATGTGCCACCTTGAACCCATAGTTGATATTTACGATGACCTTGGGAATATGGAAAGATTTGTGAAGGTTTCCCACGATAAGGCAACTGAATTGTTGACAAAGGCCATGGCAAAGGATGAGGATATAGCATTTAAAATATCTGATGTAGACAAGGAAGCCATAGATAAGCAGGTTAGGATAACCATAGAAAACTGCGGTATAATTAATCCAGAAAAATTAGAAGAATACATAGAAAAAGGTGGTTATGAAGGGCTTAAGAAGTGTTTGACCGAAATGACCCCTGAAGAAGTTATTGAAGAGGTTAAAGAGTCTGGACTTAGGGGTAGAGGTGGAGCGGGTTTTCCAACTTGGTTCAAGTGGAATGCTGCATTGAAGGAAAAGGCTACTCCAAAGTTTATGGTTTGTAATGCTGATGAGGGAGACCCAGGAGCCTTCATGGATAGAGCAATACTAGAGGGAGATCCCCATAGACTTCTAGAGGGTATGGCAATTGGAGCATATGCAATTGGTGCTGAAGAAGGAATAATATATGTAAGAGCTGAGTATCCATTGGCAATCAAGAGACTTAATATTGCTATACAGCAAGCTAAGGAAGCAGGTTACCTAGGAAAGAATATATTTGGTACAGATTTTAACCTTGAAATTAGAATCAAGGCTGGAGCTGGTGCATTCGTTTGTGGAGAGGAAACAGCATTGATCGCTTCCTTAGAGGGTGAAAGGGGAATGCCAAGACTTAAACCTCCTTTCCCAGCTCAGAAGGGTTTCTGGAATAAGCCCACAAATATCAATAATGTTGAGACCTTTGCAAATATCCCATGGATAATTAGAAAAGGTGGAAGTGCATTTGCAGCTTACGGAACTGAAAGATCTAAAGGAACAAAGGTGTTCGCCCTTACTGGAAAAATCAAGAAGGGTGGATTAGTTGAGGTTCCTATGGGAATGCCAATAAAGGATATTATTTACGGAATAGGTGGAGGTATCCTTAACGATAAGAAATTCAAGGCAGTTCAGATGGGTGGACCTTCTGGAGGGTGTATTCCAGCTCATTTGGAAGATACCACTGTAGATTATGAATCCCTATCCAAGGTTGGAGCAATTATGGGTTCTGGTGGTATGGTTGTAATGGATGAATCAACCTGTATGGTTGAAATGGCAAGATTCTTCCTTGACTTTACAAGAAAGGAATCATGCGGAAAGTGCATCCACTGTAGATTAGGAACTAAGAGACTTCTTGAGATATTAGAGAGAATTGTATCTGGTGATGGTAGAGATGGAGATATTGAACTTCTTGAAAGTCTTTCTGTGGAAGTAAAGGATGGATCCCTTTGTGGATTAGGACAAACCGCTCCTAACCCAGTATTAAGTACCATTAGATTCTTCAGAGATGAGTATGAAGCTCATATCCATGATAAGAAATGCCCATCAAAAGCTTGTAAGGCTTTGATAACATTCTTTATTGAAGATAACTGCATAGGTTGTGGAATGTGTAAGAGAAACTGCCCAGTTGAAGCAATATCTGGAGAGCCAAAACTACTGCATTTAATAGATCAGGATACTTGTATAAAGTGTGGAAAGTGCTACGAAGTATGTAAGTTCGATGCAATTACAATAAGTTAAGAAGGTAGGGGTGAAATATGTCTGTAATTCATTTAAATATAAATGGTAAAGAGGTTAAGGGCAATCAAGGCCAGACCATCCTTGACATTGCTAAAGCGAATAATATAGAAATCCCTACTATGTGTTTTGATGAACGAGTAGAGATTTATGGATCATGTGGTCTTTGTGTAGTTGAGATTGAAGGAATTCCAAAGCTCTTAAGATCCTGTGCAACTATAGCATCTGAAGGTATGGTTATTAACACAAATACCAATAGAGTTAAAAGCTCAAGAAAAACCGCACTGGAATTACTATTATCAGACCATGTGGGAGATTGTAAGGCACCTTGTGTTCTAGCTTGCCCGGGATATACTGATTGTCAGGGATATGTTGGACTTGCTGCAAATATGGAATATAGAGAAGGTTTAAAGCTAATCAAGGAGCAGCTTCCATTACCAGCTTGCATTGGTAGAGTATGTCCTCACCCTTGTGAGACCGCATGTAGAAGACAATTGGTGGAAGAGCCCATATCAATAGCTTATCTTAAGTCATTCCTAGCTGATATTGATCTTGCCAGTGATAACGTATTTGTCCCTGAGTTGGGAGAATCAACAGGAAAGAAAGTGGCTGTCATCGGTGGAGGTCCTGGTGGGTTATCTGCTGCATACTTCTTAAGGGTTGCAGGTCATGATGTGGTTGTTTATGATATGATGCCTGAAATGGGTGGAATGCTCAGATATGGAATACCTGAATATAGACTTCCTGGTCATGTAATCGACCAAGAGGTTGATATAATCAAGCAAATGGGTGCGAAATTAGTTAATAATGTTAAGATTGGTAGAGATCTTGATCTTGATTATATAAGAAACAACTTTGATGCTACATATGTAACAATTGGAGCATGGAAGAGCAGTAGCCTAAGAGTTAAAGGAGAAGAACTTCCAGGAGTTATAGGTGGAATCGATTTCTTAAGAAAGGCTACAATCAATGAGCATATGATAATTGGCGATAAGGTAGCTGTAATTGGTGGTGGGAACACTGCAATGGACGCTTGCCGTACTGCAGTAAGACTGGGAGCAAAGGAAGTATATATTCTTTATAGAAGAACCGAGGCTGAAATGCCCGCTGAGTTGATAGAAATCAAGGAAGCCAAGGAAGAGGGAGTAGAGTTTAAGTTCCTGGTTGCTCCTTTGGAAATTATTGAAGAAAATGGCAAGGCCGCAAAGGTAAAACTACAGAAGATGGAACTTGGAGAAGAAGATGCATCTGGTAGAAGAAAACCAATACCTATAGAAGGTGAAATTGAGTATCTGGATGTTGATCTTGTAATCGGAGCAATAGGACAGGAATCAAGCCTTGAAGGATTTGAAATTCTTGAAACAACTAGAAGAGGAACAATTGCTGCAGATGAGAATAGCTACCAGACAAATATTGAAGGAATATTTGCAGGTGGGGATGTTATCAATGAAGGTGCCAATATAGCTATCAAAGCTATAGGGGATGCAAAGAGAGCAGTTGGAGTTATTAACTCATACCTTGAAGGTCATGTTATTCCATATAGAAGACCTTATGTTGTGGAAAGAACTCACTTAACAAAGGATCACTATGCTGATAGAAAACTAGAATATAGATCACCTATGCCCCATCTATCACCAGAGGATAGAAAGAATAACTTTAAGGAAGTTAATCTTGGCTTTGCACCTGAGGATGCAATCAAGGATGCTATGAGATGCTTGGAGTGTGGATGTCATGATGTATTCGAATGTAAGCTATATAATTATGCAAATGAATATGACGTAGAACCAGAACAATTTGCAGGAGAAGTTCATTATAGAGAGAATGATGATAGTCATCCATTCATCGTAAGAAATACTGATAAGTGTATACTTTGCGGACTATGTGTAAGGGTTTGCGATCAGGTAATGGATAATGGAGCTCTTGGATTGGTTGATAGGGGATTTGACACCATAGTTAAACCTGCATTGGATTTAAAACTTGGAGAAACATCTTGTATATCCTGTGGGCAGTGTGTAAGTGTATGTCCAGTGGGAGCAATTCAGGAAAGACTTCAGATAGACAAGTCAGTACCAGTTGAAACACAGGAGACAAAGACTGTATGTTCATTCTGTTCAGTGGGATGTAACATTAATATCAATACAAATGGAGATATGCTTTATAGAGCATTACCAGATAAGAATAGCAAGGTTGATGAAGGTCTCCTTTGTGTTAAGGGTAGATTTGGATATAACCAGGCTAAGCAGAAGAGCAGATTATCCAAACCTCTTGTAAAGGTGAATGGAGAATTTGTTGAGAGCACCTGGGATGATGGAATGCGTATGGTAGCTAAGAAGTTACAGGCACTTAAGTTGCAATATGGTCCAGATGCAGTGGCAGTTGCAATATCAGACAAATTCACAAATGAAGAGATATACATTGCCAAGAAGTTTGCTAAGGAATTCCTTGGAACAGATAACATTACTTCATTTAACAGAAATTATGGAGGTATTGAGGAAGTATTAGGTTATGATGCATCAACTAATACCTTTGAGGAGATAAGACAATCTGAATTCATACTTGTGGTTGGAGCAGCAATGATGAGAGATCATACAATAGCAGCTCTTAGGGTAAAACAGGCTGTTGAAAACGGAGCTAAGTTAATTACCATAAATGAGGAGTATGACCAGGTAAATGATTGGGCACAAGCGGATCTTTGTCCAGATAATGACGTTGCACTTTTAAAGGAAATTCTAAAAGTAATAATTGATAAAGGATTCCATCCAAAGAATGCAAATGGATTTGAGGAGTTAAAGGATAGCTTGGCTGATGTGGTTCCAACTGGTGAAGCTGTTGATATAGCTGAACTTTATTTAGAGTCTAAGAAGGCCATGATTATATTCGATGAAAATATGATCACCAGAGAAGCAGCAAAGCTAATAGCTAATATTGCTGTTGTATCAGGACAAATAGGAAAGGCAAGAAGGGGTATTATTCAGCTTAAGCCTAAGAACAACTCCCAGGGATTGGCAGACTTAGGAATTGATATGCCAAGTGATGTCATAGTGGAAAAGATCAATAACAAAACCATAAAGGGTATGTTCGTATTTGGAGAGGATATCCCAAATGTTGATTTAAGTAATCTTGAATTCCTTGCTGTTCAGGACCTTTACTTGACACCAACGGCTGAAAAGGCCAATGTGGTTATTCCAGCAGTTAGTTATGCTGAGTCAAAGGGTACCTTAACCAATGCTGAAAGAAGAATTCAAAGAACCTTCACCGCTATACCTCCATTAACTGGATATGCCAACTGGCAGGTGGTTAACGAAATGATGTATATGCTTGGATGGACTAAGAACTTCACCAAGGTGGAAGAGATAACTGAGGAACTATCAAAGTCTGTGCCTGAGTATTTAGGCCTTGTAAAGGTAGAGGATAGTGCATTCTGGCCAATAGGTGGCCCTGAAGTGCTCTATACCAACGGATTTAACTTCCCAGATAAAAAGGCTAACCTTGCAGTAGTTCTAAAAGGACCATTATTTACAAATAGAGAGTCAACTGACTTTGTGGAGAAGGAATTTGCAAAGGTAGTTCAGGAAATATAACTATAAAATCAGGATAAATGCAAATTTATCCTGATTTTTTTAACCGTTTTATTGAATATATGATTTGTTAGGAGTATGATATTGTTAAGGAAGCATCAAATAAGAGAGGTGATCATATGCTAAAACTTGAAGGAATTTCAAAATCCTATGGTAAATCAAAAGTAAAGGCTGTAAACGATGTGAATCTTGAAGTGAAATCAGGGGAAATCTTTGGATTTCTAGGACCAAATGGAGCGGGTAAAACAACCACCATAAAAATGATTGTGGGGCTTTTGAAACCTGATGAAGGAAAAGTTTTCGTAGATGGAGTTAATGTATGGGAAGAACCCCTTAAATCAAAGGAAAAGATCAGTTATGTACCTGATAATCCAGAGATCTACGACAGACTTAAAGGGATAGAGTACCTTAATTTTATCGCAGATATGTATGGTATTGAAAAGGATAAGAGGAAGGAAAAGATAGAATACTATTCAAAATTATTCAACATTGAAAATGCCCTATGGGACATTATAAGTAGTTATTCCCATGGTATGAAACAGAAACTGGTACTTACTTCTGCACTACTTAATGACCCACAGCTATTTATTCTTGATGAGCCCATGGTTGGACTTGACCCTAAGTCTTCATTTAATCTAAAGGAGATAATGAGACATATGTGTGATCAGGGAAAAACAGTATTTTTCTCAACCCATGTTATGGAGGTTGCTGAAAAGCTCTGTGACAGAATAGCAATTATAAACAATGGAAGGATAATTGCTTTAGGTACAATGGAAGAACTAAGATCCTCAGCTAAGGAGAAGGAGTCCCTAGAGAATATATTCCTGGAGTTGACTGAAGATGAATAAGACAATTTCATTAATCAAAACAGAACTTAATATAACTTTCGGGTTAACAGCACTAAAACACAGCTTTAAGCAGAAGAAGAACAGATGGACTGTTGTTTTGATTTCCATAGCACTACTATCCCTTATTCCATCATACTTCATGCTGGTGAAGGGACTGGGGGGATTATATGATGGTTTCAGACAGATTGGACAGCAATCCTACTTTCTGATGTTGGGTTTTCTTGTATCTCAAATGGCAGTACTGGTCTTTGGATTATTATATGTAATGAGTAAATTTTATTTTTCCAATGATATAGTTCATCTGGTACCCCTTCCAATAAAGCCATCACAGATTGTGGGAAGCAAATTTGCCAGTCTAATGGTAAGTGAATATATCACTTCATTGCCTTTGATTCTACCCTTTGTAATTATTTATGGAACAAAAGGTTATATGGGATTTTCTTATTGGTTATATAGCTTCATAGCAGTTCTGACATTACCTTTGGTACCTTTAGTAATTGCATCCATATTAATCATGGCTTTTATGAAGTATACCAACATAAGGGGCAAGAAGGATCTTATTAGAACCATATCAGCAATTATGTTTATAATTTTTGTGGTGTATTTTCAGTTGATGATAAACAGGATAACCGCAAGGGGGATTGCTGATGGAGAAAACTTTCTATTTAATCTAGCAAGAGATGCTAATCTACTGGTAAATACCTTTGGTAGAATGTGGCCTCCTGGAATGTGGGGAACATTTGCCCTTGTTAATCACACGAGCATTTCTGGCTTGATAAATCTAGTTTTATTTATTGGTGTTGGGGTACTTGGACTCATGCTTATGATCTACTTATCAGAAAGGATATTTTTTGATGGTCTGATTGGAAATACTGATCAGTCATCCAGTAAAGGCAAGGAACATAACAAGGACTCATCAAAAAGTATTAATGTGAATAAGCCCTATATTGCTCTTGCAAAGAAGGAGTTGATCATGCTTTTTAAGACTCCAATATACTTGATGAATTCCATTGGAGGAGTAATAATAGTACCAATAATAATGGCCATGAGCCTTTTTACCGGTGGAGAGGATATGGCACCACTAAGAGCTATAATATCCCAGAGTAAGAATTATGTGGTTCTTGGTGGAATAGGGTTTATTGCAGTAATGGGAATTCTCAACTCCATTGGTGTTACAACATTTTCAAGGGAGGGCAATAACTTCTGGATACAAAGGATAATACCAATAACTCCAAGGGATCAGATTATAGGTAGGGTGCTAGCTTCCTTGGCTGTTCAACTATTAGCTGCCGTATTTATAGTTGGTAGCATATTCTTCATTGCAAGTATATCAGTTTTTGATGTTCTTTTAATTGTCCTTATTGGTATATTTGCCAGTATTCCAATGACGATGATGGGAATGACAATTGATATACTTAGACCCATGAGAAACTGGACAAATCCACAACAAGCAATGAAACAGAATCTAAATGTTCTTATTGGATTGGCAGTTGGAGCACTGTATGTGGGTGGAATCGGATATTTGGTATACAAAGTTATAAGTAGGCTTAGTATAGGAATTATATATGGTGGCCTTATTGGAGTATTACTACTTACAAGCATAGTACTGTATATGATCCTTGATAAACTAATATTTACTCAGTTCCAGGAGCTGGAGTAAGTAGAAGGAGGTTTTAATGAGTTTTTTAATCGCAGAGCTTAAGTGGAAAAGAAGCACTAAGATATTGGGGAGAATAAAAAGTATTCAATTGTCTAACTCAATGAGTCAGGAGTGGTTACTAAATAGGATCAATCCTAAGTGTGAGAATTGTGCCAGCGATGATTACTATAACATTGAAATTAGCTATCATAAGCCCCTTGTGGTGTTACCCATTGGGAAATTGAATCCTATTTACAAACTGGTTTGCT
>JAUWAD010000110.1 GCA_030602225.1 Bacillota bacterium
GTAAATCTTATATTATTTATCTATATATACCTATATTATTGTAATTTTAATAGACTTAATTGATTATTTTAGGTATAATCATGTGAGAAAAATCAAAAAAGGAGTAAAAGATGAGTATTTTAAATGTCAGTAACCTAAATCATGGATTTGGAGATCGAGAAATATTAAAGAATGTAAACTTTAGGCTACTAAAAGGAGAACATGTTGGACTAATTGGAGCAAATGGTGAAGGGAAATCCTCTTTCATGAATATAATAACTGGTAAACTTGAACCAGATGAAGGACAAATAGAATGGTCAAAAAGAGTAAGGGTTGGTTATCTTGATCAACATGCTTCATTGGAAAAGGGTATGACTATCCGTGATGTATTAAGGACCGCATTTAAGTATCTATTTGATATGGAAGCAGAAATGCAGGAAATGTATCTTAAAATGGGTGATGTTAATGAAAAGGAATTAAATCAACTTCTTGAAGAAGTAGGTACCATACAAGATATTCTTGATCATAACGACTTTTACGTTATAGATGCTAAAATCGATGAAATCGCCAAGGGACTTGGCCTTGATGAAATAGGTCTTGAGAAAGATGTCCACGACTTAAGTGGAGGTCAAAGGACAAAGGTTTTGCTGGCAAAACTACTCCTAGAGAAACCTGATATTCTTCTACTGGATGAGCCTACCAACTACTTGGATGAACAACATATAGAATGGTTGAAAAGATACCTTAATGATTATGAAAATGCCTTCTTGTTAATATCTCATGATATTCCATTCTTAAATAGTGTAATTAACTTAATTTACCATATAGAAGATAAGGAACTGAGTAGATACGTTGGAGATTATGATAACTTCCTAAAAGTATATGAAGCTAAAAAATCTCAATTAGAGGCAGCCTATAACAGACAGCAACAGGAAATTGCCGATCTTGAAGACTTCGTAAGGAGAAACAAGGCAAGGGTCGCTACAAGAAACATGGCTATGTCCAGGCAGAAGAAACTTGATAAAATGGATGTAATTGAATTAGCCAGAGAGAAACCAAAGCCACAGTTTAGCTTTAAGGAAGGTAGAACTGCAGGTAAGCTTATATTCAATACTAAAGATCTTATAATAGGTTATGATGAGGCTCTGACAAAACCTCTTAATCTCATGCTTGAAAGAGGTCAGAAGATTGCCCTTACTGGAGCAAATGGCCTTGGTAAAACAACCCTTCTCAAATCTATATTAGGTCTAATACCAGCCTTTTCAGGAAGTGTAGAATTGGGAGATAATCTTGAAATTGGTTATTTTGAACAAGAGATGAAGGAAAATAATAATAACTCATGTATAGAAGAAATCTGGCAAGAATTCCCAGGCTGGACTCAATATGAAGTAAGAGCGGCACTGGCAAGATGTGGTTTAACCACAAAACATATTGAATCAAAAGTTATGGTCTTAAGTGGCGGAGAACAAGCTAAGGTAAGGCTTTGTAAGATAATGAACAAGAATTCAAACATCTTATTGCTAGATGAACCAACCAACCATCTTGATGTTGATGCAAAGGAAGAACTTAAAAGAGCTCTAAAAGCCTATAAAGGTGGGATTCTTTTGATTTCTCATGAACCTGATTTTTATAGAGAGGTAGCAACAGAAATCTGGAACTGTGAAGGTTGGAGTACTAAAATAGTTTAAAAATTACGACCCTAGAAAATCTAGGGTCGTTTTCTTACTAAGGCTGCATTGCACCAAATAGAACTAACCATGCAAGAATTGATTTAGCTACCAGGCTTAGTATGATGTAAACTCTTTCTCCGTATATATAATCCTTCCACTTGCCAACTTTCTTGTACTGAAGAATCATATTTATAGGAAATGTGTTGAATGCTACAAAATAAGTTGCTACTATAGCCCAAACAAACCATGGTACTGATGAGAAGTTTCCTGTACCAAACATATAGAAAAAGATTGCAATCCAAGGAGCTACTCCTGCTATTGAGCCCCATATGAATGGTCCCCAATTTACCTTTTCTCTGGTTGAATTAAGTTGTTCCATAACTAATCCAAATAAGTTCATTGAGGCATTGACGATAAAGATTAGAATTAGGGAAGCAATATCATAAATCCCAAATAATGTTGCTATTAAAACTATCATTATTGAGGAACTAACTGCATACTCAAACCATCTGAATTGATTTATGCCTTTTTCCAGATCCCTATTATAAATATCATTAGTACTCTTTGGAATTGAAATAATTCCATGGGCAAGGGCTGATATTATCAAAAACATGGATACAAATATACCAAATGGCAACTGGAACAAAACCTTTGATTGGACTTCTAATGATCTAGTAACTGGGTTAAATGCTAGAAAAAATTGTGTTATATTTGGAGTGAATTCTCCGATGGTTTGGATTACTGATGTTGCCAAGAACATCATTAGTATTCCCTGAATAAGGTGTAATCCCCCCATTATAATGTTAAACCTTCTTAATTTTGATAATGTTATAGTTTTCATTCTAATCCCCCAATATTCTTTTTAATATTTATACCCATAATGTGATATTAAACACATCTTATAAATTAAATATTTCTTTATGTGATATTGGGTTATCTCCTAAAACAATACTAAATACTCTTCATAACCTTCTTCGACCATTTTATCCTTTGGTATAAATCTTAAAGATGCTCCATTTATACAATACCTTAATCCACCTTGATCCCTTGGCCCATCGGAAAATACATGTCCCAAATGGGAATCTGCTATAGAACTTCTTACCTCTGTTCTAATCATTAAATGACTAAAATCCTTTTTCTCCTTAACCATCTCTTTATTTATGGGCCTTGTAAAACTCGGCCATCCACAACCTGCATCATACTTGTCTGTGGATGAAAATAGTGGTTCTCCTGAAACAATATCCACATATATGCCTTCCTCAAAATTCTGATCATACTCATGGGTATGAGGCCTTTCAGTACCATTTTCTTGAGTGACTTTATATGATATCTCACTTAGCATTTCTTTTATCTCTTTATCTGATGGCTTTTTATACTCTTTATTTGCCATATTAACACCTCCGTGTTATTGATACCCTTTCAGGTTATGTTATAATATTAGTGTGTCTAAATAATTAGTGAGGTGATAAATTTGCGTTGGAGTCTAAAAGAGTTATACCCTTCCTTTCAAAGTGAAGAATACCAAAGAGATTTAGCTTCTTATAAGGAACTAATTCAAGAAATCAATGAATGGTCAGAAAATAATCTTTTCCAGGTATCAAATGAAAAAGAAACCTTGGAAAGATATGTCATCTATTCCCAAGAGGCAAATAGATTGGGCGTAAAGCTAATGGTATTTGCCAGCTTGACAAATTCTGTGGATTCATCTAATAACGAAGCCCTAAACTATTTAAACAAAGTAAATGTTATGACAAATGAGCTTACAAAATCCAATGTTTTGTTTCAAAATTTCCTAAAAGAGATTATGGATTTGGATAGTGTTATAGGTTCTTCCAATATTCTTGAAGATCACAGGTACTTTATTGAATCAACAAAAGAAAAATCATCTTTCCTTCTTTCACAGCAGGAGGAGGTCTTGGTATCAAAACTTACAACTACAGGTTCAACAGCTTGGTCGAATCTTCAAAATAAGATATCATCCACACTATCGGTTGATATTGAATTAGATGGGGAAAAAAAGAAGCTTCCACTACCAGTAGTGAGAAATCTTGCATATCACAGAGATTTTTTAAAACGAAAAGCAGCTTATGAAGCTGAACTGAACTCCTATAAAAAGATTGAGGAGTCTTCAGCAGCTGCATTAAATGGAATAAAGGGTGAAGTAATAACCCTAGCAAAATTGAGAGGATTTGATTCCCCTTTGCATGAAGTTTTGGTAAAATCCAGAATGGACAAGAAAACCCTTGATGCAATGTTAACAGCCATGGAGGAATATCTTCCAGTATTCCACAGCTATTTTAGAAGAAAAGGCGAACTCTTGGGTCATGAAAATGGTTTGCCATTTTATGATATGTTTGCACCAGTGGGAAACATGGATAAAGAATTCACTTATGATGAAGCTATGAAGTACATTATAGATAACTTCAGAACTTTCAGTAATAAGTTGGCTGATTATACTCAAAACGCCTATGAAAAAAATTGGCTTGATATAGAACCTAGGGATGGTAAAAGAGGAGGAGCATTTTGTTCCAATATACACCCTATAGGCGAAAGTAGAATAATGTCCAACTTCAATGGAAGTTTTTCAAATATGACTACATTGGCCCATGAATTAGGTCATGGTTACCATGGTTTAAATCTTAAGGATGAATCAATACTAAACAGTAGATATCCCATGCCAATAGCAGAAACAGCTTCGATATTTTGTGAAACTATTGTTGTAAATGCAGCTTTAAATGAGGCAACAGAGGAGGAAGCATTTGTAATTCTTGAGGAATCTCTATCTGCAGCTGGTCAAGTTATTGTTGATATCTTCAGTAGATATCTGTTTGAGACTGAACTCTTTAATCGAAGGGAGGATCATCCTCTTTCAGTGGAAGAGCTGAAGGAAATTATGATTGAGGCTCAGAAAAAAGCATATGGCAATGGCCTTGATCACAATTATCTTCATCCATATATGTGGGTTAACAAACCACATTACTACTCAGCAGGTTTGAACTTCTATAATTTCCCATATGCCTTTGGATTGTTGTTTGCTAAAGGATTATATGCTAAGTATTTAGATGATAAAGATGTATTTCTAAGTGGTTATGATGAACTTCTAACTGCCACTGGAAAAAACAACATAAAAGATGTTGCTATGAAGATGGGCGTTGATGTCCATGACCCTGAATTCTTTAGAAGAAGCTTAAAGCTAATCCAGAAGGATGTTGAAAAGTTCCTAGAATTAAGTAAATAGTTAAAAGAAGATTGAGAGAATCCTTTCAATCTTCTTTTTTTTATGGGTTTTCTTATACTAAATTTTTTCTTAAATTGCAATAGCAAATTGAACTAGTCATCAAACCTAATAAACTTAATCGCCAATTATGATTATTTATGTCAGGGGAAGGGTGGAGATTTTCTGCGAAAATACTACCCGACCTTGACAATCACTAAAATTGTATACTGTAAGTTGGCC
>JAUWAD010000070.1 GCA_030602225.1 Bacillota bacterium
CCATTCTTATACTCCACTCCAGACTCTATAACAACATTACCAGTACCTTTTACTCCTGAAACTCCTTCTGTAACAACTATTGATGTATTAGGTGTTGTTATAATCGAATTATTTCCACCTGATTTTACTTCTACATTTTCAACCGTTCCATTTCCTTCAACCTTAACTCCACTAGCTTCTATAATAATCTTTTCGATTGTTGAACCTTCTCTAACAACAAGTTTACTATTCTGACCTGAAATAGTTGAGGTATTTATAGTTGCATCAACTGCATAGACATTGACATTAGGTGCTAAAATAGTTATGTTGGTAAAATTACCTTCAAGAATAACATCATTAGCTCCATCAACAATTACTTCTCCAATTTCAATTCCAGCTTCATTGTATACTCTAACAGTACCATCAACTCTTGCAACTATCTTAATATTGATTTCAGAGTTTCCTTTAATGATAATGGAGTTTTCACCTCCACCTCTTACTACAAGTCTTCCTTCGATTTTAATATTGTTTAGGGTAAGACTTCCATCGCCTACACCATCACCAACAATTAAATCCCCAGTTATTGTAAGATCTTTTAATTCGACTCCTGGTACGTTAACCATTATATTTCCTTCAACCACTTCTGTAACCACATCAGCCTCAGAAATATATTGCTTTATAACATTATCCATAACCTTTGCAAATTCTGCTCTTGTTATATTCGCTTTAGGATTGATTCTTCCATTTGACCCTTGAACATAACCAGCATTTATCATTGCATAGATTTCGCCTGTAGCCCATGATGAGACATCTCCTAAATCAGTGAATCCTAATGGTCTTACATTAGTAGGTGTTAACTTCAATGCTCTAGCCAATACTACAAAAGCTTCTTCTCTTGTTATGTTATTCTCTGGGTTTAGGTTCTTGCCATCACCTCTAAATGTTCTCATTTGAACAGCTTTTGCCATCTCATCATAGTACCATTTAGTATCATTCATGTCGTCAAATGATTTTAGTGAGGCTTCTTTGTATGTACCAAAACTTCTGTTTATAACTGTAGCCATTTCAGCTCTAGTTAGATTCTTATTTGGCCATATTTTGCCATCATAACCTTGAATAAGTCCATTCTCTACTGCTTTTTCCAATGCTTCTGTTGACCAATCACTAGGCATATCACTAAACTGTTCAGCAACTCCAACTAAAGGTGACAGTGATAGGACCATAACTAGAGTCAGAACTACTGCTAAAGATCTCTTAATCATAATACTCCTCCTCTTAAGATAATATTTTATTCATTCTCTCAAAAAAAGATCAAATTGTCTTTAAACAATACAATCAATTGATTTGAGTAATTCATTTTGAAAAATAAAACCACTATACTTGAAATTCTATCATATAATCTGGTAAAAAGTAACCATTATTTTCGGATTTTCCTTATTTTATGAATTGCTTTCCTCATATCAAATAAAATTCGAAATAATTTAAGAATAGATCAAGCCTATGTTGCTAGTTAGAGAATATTAAGCAAAATTCTAATAAGAGACGCCTACTATAAAAAGCTTAACCTAATTGTAATATCTTTATCAATGCCTATGCGGTATAATACAATTATAGGTAAGAATACAGTGAAGGAGTGATTCTATGAGACGAATATTGTCTTTAACTTTAGCAGTGATGATGCTATTTAGTGTTGTCTCACCAGTTATGGCAGCCACGGAATATGAAGCAGCGGGGAAGAGATTAGAAGCCTTAGGTATTTTTAAAGGTGATGAAAATGGCAACCTGATGCTTGATAGGAACCTTAGAAGGCAAGATATGGTAGTCTTGATGTCTAGATTATATGGCGAAGAAGATTATGCAAAAACCTATGTAAATGCAGTTGAAGCTGCTGCCTTTATTAACAGACAGGTATTTAAAGATTTACAGTTAAATCCAGGACATCTTTACTATACACCTTACCTTGTATGGGCTAGAACCAACAACCTAATTCAAGGTAAAGCCAATGGTGAATTTGGTATGGATGAAGACGTTACTGTACAACAATTTCAAACAGTTTTGCTAAGAGCATTGGGATATACAGAAGAAGCAAAAAATTGGGATGCAGTCCCACAACTTGCTACTCAATTGGGATTAATGAGAGGTCTTAATCTTAGTCCATCTTCCTACCCTAACAGAGGAATGATTGCTCTAATGATAGAAAACGCCTTAGGTATACAGCTAAAGAACTCCATGGATTCTTTAGCTGTAAAATTAGGTCTTAACCCATTAGCCATTGAAGCAACGGCTTTGGTGTCCAGTGATTCAGTAACCTTCAAGGGAAAAGTTAGTGGAGTTAGCGACCTTAATATCCTTATTAGGTCCAAAACGAATCCAGCTAATATAATTGATTTAGAAATTACTCTGGAAGATGATGGGTCATTTGAATTTGTAGTTGAAGAATTGGAAATAGGAAATTATGATTTCAGATACTACACTTCTAGTCAGTCATCAGCATATAAGAGTTTTGTAATATCAAATGTTAAATTTGCTTTGAAGGATGTCTTTGCAGATAACTTAAAAGAGATTAGAGTGGAATTTAATAAGGCTGTAAACAAGCCTCTGGCATCACATATCCTAAATTATTCAACAGATGCTGGAAGTATAAACAGAATTAGATTTGAAGATAGCGATAAAACAGTGGTCCTTGTACTAGATGGTATAATGACTAATGATGAAGAATATACATTAACTGCAAAAGGAATCAAATCAGTAGATGGTGAAGTGGTGGATGTGAACACAGTATTTGGTGCTTCTGATACTAAACTACCAACAGTAGTCCCTGGTGGTATAGAAGTTCTTGGTAATAAGGGAATAAGGATTACTTTCTCTGAACCAATAAAACCAACTGTTAGTATGGAGAACTTCCAGATGAATGTTACATCTTCTCTATCCAACCCAGTAGTTAATCATAATACCATAACACTTAGTTATTCACCATCAACAGCATTTCTAGCACCTGGAAACTACTCCATAACCATCAAGGATTTAGAGGATTATGCAGGGAATAAAATGAATATATCTTATTGGCCATTTGTCGTGGTCAATGATACAACTGCACCTGTTGTTCAAGGTATTGCAGGAACAACTGAGGAAATAACTATTACATTTAATGAAAAAATTGATCCAATAGCTGGGTTTAGAGAAAATGTTTATTGGATGTCAGGATTATCAAGAAGATTTGCTGATAAGGTTGTAATTGATGGAAATAAAGCTATAGCTACTTTTACCACCCATCCAATCCCATTAGTTGAAACACCAATATTTATAGAGAATATGGTGGATTATTATGGAAATCAGATGCCACAAAGAGCTGTAAAGGTTACTGTTTCTGTCGATACTACTAAACCTGAGGTTCTAGGAGCATACCTTTCAACAGATGGTAAGAGTATCATGGTTACCTACAATAAGAATGTAATTGGCAATGACAAAGCAAACTACACAATTATAGATTCAACAGGAAGAACAGCAACCATTGCATCCATAACAGGTAGCGGTTCTGAGTATACAGTTAACTTAAACGCTGCTCTACCTATGGGTAATACAGTAATCACAATTGCAGGAGTTAGAGATAGCATCAATCAACAGATTAGTACCTTCACCACAAGCTATCAAATGAGGGATGTAATTCAACCAAGGTTGGTTAATTTCTCTGGATACGGTAATATCATTCAACTGGAATTTAGTAAGCCAATGGATAGAACTACAATCACTGATCTTAATAACTATATTATGACATTTAACAACGTGGAATCCTACTTGCTAAGAGGAACTCAATTCTCATTTGGCGAGCAGGATAAAGTAGTAACTTTAACCCTTCCAACAAACATAGAAGGCAAGCAAACAATGATAGGTGCAGAAGGTAATCTTACTAAGTTAAATGTTGTAAGACTTAAGGATACTTCTGGAAACTTTACCTCACCTCTTATACTAGATATTAAATTTGATACATCCTCTTCAGGTAAAGCAAAGGTTGTACAATATGACTCCAGATACGGTGACTATGAAGCAGTATTAACTGAACCTGGAACAGTAAAATTGAAATTCAATATGCCTATAATAAAAGCACAACCAACTGATTTTGATGTTATGGGTAGAAAAATAACCAATGTGGTGGCTGATGGCAGCAATATTGTAACAATAAGATTTGAGGACACTGCAAATACCACAGTAGTATATGGTGGTGGATCAGTTCTACAGAACAATAAGATAGAAACATCCATTGGTACTGGAGCAGAGGTTGGAATATTCAAGATTAAAGATTTAGCTAGTCCAACATTGTTGATTAACGAAGCCTTTATTAGTGGTAATAACATTGAAATATTCTTTACAGAAGAATTGGAATCCGATGGATCAAGTCTATATAGAAGAGACCTTATAATAACCAGATTATCTGATGGTTATGTACTGGCTAATGATGAATACTCAACAAGTGTTAAATCAACCAGTAGATCAGTATTGGTAATTACTATACCAAACAGACTATCTCCTTCTAGATATTCAATTAGAGTAGTTGATAATCCAATATATATCAGGGACAAGGCTGAAAACTTTGTTGTTCCAAACTTACAGGTAAATACTAACTTAGCCTTTTAATTAAAGGGGTAGAACTCAGTGTTCTACCCCTTTCTATCTTGATATAGCCTGAGCTAACTCAGTTATACTCTTAGTCAGTTCATTAAGTTTTCCTTCTATCCTAACTAATAAGTATATGGATATAACTATTGGAAAACCTAAATTGGCTACACTTGAGTAAATATCATCCATAAAAATCCTCCTTTGTAAAAGGGTAGGTAGATAATACTTCAATCGTCCACCTACCCTTTAATCAATAATCTATATTAAATTTCCATTTCAGTAACAGTTGTAGTAACTACTCTAGCTCCAACAACTTCTATAAGATCCCCATTCTTGGATTCAAATACATTAGCTATCATTATATCACTCATAACATCTGAGACTTCAGTTTCTGATAAATCCTCCCTTGGATCATCTAAACTAATTCTAAAGTTCTTATTCAAAGCATCTAGAAAATCCATTTCTAATTTTGTCTTAATCACTTAATCACCTCCTTATCTTCTAATGCTTAACTTAATTAGACTTCCCTGATGATTGTTTCTTCTACTTTTTTGACTTGAAGTAGACTTTTATTCTGTAGTGTTGATAGTAAAGCTCCACATGTGTGAATATTCTCATCCACTGCATCCAGCTTAATATTGTTGTAAGTTTTATTTACAACCTTCTGCTTTCCATCAACAGTACCTCCATCTAGCTCAAGCTTTAGTGCTCTTTTACCGATTACTGTTTCTATTGCCATTTTCTCACCCCCTTATACTTATATATAGTAAAAGCGGGTAAAATGTACCATTGTGATTTTATTATTATTAAAAATAAAAATCCCTACCCAAGTAGAGATTTCTAATTATCTGTCTTATATGTTGGAACAAGCAACTTCAAATGAGCTTTTAGATCATCATTGTTCTTTTCTGTTGTGGTGCAGTATAATTCATCTAGTTTTTGCTTTAATTTCTCAAACTCAATACTACTTGGTAAAGCAACGAATATTTTATCATGCTTTGTTGCAGTTATCCCTTCCTCATCCATAAGGAGCTCTTCAAATAGCTTCTCTCCTGGCCTAAGCCCTACTATTTTAATGGGTATCTCAGTGTATGGTTCAAATCCTGATAGTCTAATTACATCCTCAGCTAAGTCTAGTATCTTAACCGGTTTACCCATATCCAATATGAATATCTCCCCTCCATTTGCCATTGCACCGGCCTGAATAACCAGACTGACAGCCTCCGGTATAGTCATGAAGTATCTTATTACTTCCTCATGAGTTACTGTAACAGGACCACCTTCTGCTATCTGCTTCTTGAACAAGGGAATCACACTTCCATTACTTCCAAGAACATTGCCAAACCTTACAGCAACAAAGTCCGTTTCTGAGATGCTATCCATAGCTTGGATCATCATCTCACATAATCTTTTACTGGCACCCATAACATTAGTTGGATTAACCGCTTTATCAGTTGATATAAATACAAACTTCTCCACATCATTATTTATAGCTGCCTGAGCAACATTATATGTCCCAAATACATTGTTCTTTATGGCTTCTTTCGGGCTGTCTTCCATTAATGGAACATGCTTATGAGCTGCAGCATGAAAAATTACATTTGGTTTTTCTTTGGTTATCAGTTCTTCAATTGTTCTTTTATCCCTAACAGATCCAATATAGACTTTAAGGTCTAAATTCTTGTGCTTTCTAATTAACTCATTCTGGATATTATATGTAGTATTTTCATAAATGTCTATTATTACAAGTCTTTTGGGTTTGTTAATTGCAATTTGTCTACATAGTTCTGATCCTATTGACCCTCCTCCACCTGTAACAAGAACCACCTTATCCTTTATGTATTTACTAATTTCATCAATATTTGTGACAATCTCTTCCCTACCTAGTAAGTCCTCTATCTGAACCTCCCTAATGGAGTTTATACTCACAACTCCATCTATTAACTCATATATTCCAGGTAAAATCTTTAATTTTGCTTTTGTTTTTTTTGAAATTCCAACTATTTCAGCTATATCCTTTTTGGAGGCAGAAGGTATAGCTATTACTATTTCATCAATACTATATTTTTCTACGATTCTAGGGATATCCTTTCTAGTTCCAGCAACATGAATTCCACCAATAACAAGTCCTTGCTTTGATTTATTATCATCTATAAATACTACAGGAATGGAATTTAATCCGTAGTGATTTCTGTACTCTTTAATAACCATTACACCTGCATCACCTGCTCCAACGACCATAACCCTTTTTTGATTTTTAGATTTTCTGCTTACACCATGGTATAATGAACCAATACTTCTAAGACTAAATCTAACTCCCCCTATTAGGGCCATGTCAAAGAGTATTGCAAGTATATAGATTGACCTTGGCATGGATTCCTGCTTCAGAACAAATATCAATACCATTAAAGCATTCCCAGCAATGGCTGCAGAAACAATTTTATTTAGTTCTTCTACACTGGCGTACTTCCATATACTTGAGTAAAGCTTAAAGTAGTAGAAAATTAGAATCTTAACTAATGTTATTAAAATGAAATTCTCCCTATACACCTGTACATACTGAATGAATTGTCCATCCAGATGACCTTCAAACCTCACAAAAAGAGCAAGTATTATGGATATGTTTATTAAGAAAACATCTGCAATTAATAACATTATTCTGTTTTTGTACTTAATCACTTTCTCCACTCTCCAGATACTAAAGCCAGTCCTTAGGACTGACTGTAGTAGATATTAAAATTATATAAAATAGGCTATTTACTGTTATCCTCAGTTTGTTTCCAGTATTCAATAAAGAATGCCACGAACACACCAACCATTAGTCCTAGGACCAAAGCTATAGCCATATTCAAAGCTTTTCTTGGTCCCACTGGTGTTGTAGTGGGATAAGCCCTTGAAACTACCATTACACTTGCATCTCCCACTGCAGCTGATTCTGTTACTCTAAGTTCTTCATACTTCTTAAGATATGATTCATAAACTCCTTTAGCTCTATCAACCTTAGCAGTTATCAAATTTTCTTCATGGGATTTTTCCTGAAATTCAACTCTCAAATCCTCGACTTTATTCTCAAGATTAGGTATAATCTCAGCTATATTTATTAGTTGACTTTCAACTTCGGCTAATTCCATTCTTAAAGTGGTTTCACTACTGTCTAGTATAACTTTACCTGTCTCTTGATTTATTATAAGCGAACTTCCATTTCCTGGAGTCGTTTTTGCTACATCAATTGAAGCGTTCAGTGCCTCTCTTCTTATACTTAAGTCATTTAGTCTAGTCTTATACTCAGTTAATTGTAATATTAAAGCATCCATCTCCATAGATACTTCTATGCTACTCCTTGGCTTAGATAGGAGCTCTTTTTGCTCTAGTAACGCTTGATCATATATTTCTTTTTCTATTTCCAAGTTTTTTTCCACATATTCTGATGAAGATTCTATTCTTTTCTTGGTGTTTTCATTTAGGTATTGAATAAAATTATCTCCAACGGAGTTCACTATTCTTGCTGCCAAATCAGTATCAGTATCCATTACCTTTATCTTAATAAGGTCAGTATCTTTTACAGTTTCTAATGAAATCTTTCTTGCTAATCTTCCAACTGTGTAAGTATCTCCCAAACTTAATTCTGTTATGGTCTTATTTAAAACCTCAGGTGTTACTATCTGCTGTCTATATGTTTCAACATTCATCGTTGGAATTCTAGTCATTGCATCCAATAAATTATTCACATTGCCATCTACTGAAATCTCAGTATTATTTACATTAACACTTGAAGCCATTATCATCATACTGGCTTCATATGTAGGGCTTAGAATTATAAAACTATATGCTCCAACCAGAATTATAGAAACCATAGTTATAATTGCTATAAGTTTTTTTTTGCCTTAATAAAGCTTCAATAAGCTCTCTTAAACTTATTTCATCTTGATAATTGTTTTGTTCCATACTTCCCTCCTGATTCCTTAGTAACTTTAATAATACCTTATTCTACATTCAATTTCAATATAATATCTGACAATCTGAATTTCAAGAATTCTAATTGTCAATGCTATGTATTTATTTTACTACCATAAGATATGATTTTAATTTCCGTAATACTATACATAGAACTATCATCATATGGTATAATATTGTAATTAATATTAGTTGAATGGAGGATATTTGTGGGAAAAAAGAATAAACCAATAAAACAAAATAAAATGAAATATGATTTACTTATAGCTTTACCATTAGTGTTAGTAGTTACAATAGTCCCTTTAATTGTATATCTTAAGGTGGTCCCTTTGGAGGGCCCAAGTCTTGTATTTACCAACGGTCAGGATAATATGGACTTCTTCTCCTATTACAAAATGGTATGGTTGTTAATATTCACTGGTCTTGGACTTTGTATCTATTTTACTCGTCTATTTCTAAACAAAACAGTGGAGCTAAGAAAGGATAAAGTATATTATCCTTTGGGTGCATACCTCTTCTTGGCTATAGCATCCACTATATTTGCTACATATAGAAATGTTGCATTAATTGGTTTTGTAGATAGGTATGAAGGTTTATATTCAATAATAGCTTATGTGGCGTTGTTTTTCTTAGCTTTTAATGCTATTGATAATGAGAAACAGATTAAGGCAATAATTGTAGGATTAGGAATCTCATCACTTATTATATCATTGTTAGGGGTTACTCAATTCATAGGCAAAGATTTCTTTATGACTGATTTTGGTAAAAGTCTGATTCTACCAAATGAGTATAGGCATTTAGCAGATAGTATTAATTTTACTTTTGCTTCTAGTAGAACAGTTTACGGAACTTTATATAATATAAACTACGTTGGTGTTTATATGAGTATGGTTTTTGCTTTATCCACCACAATATTCATACTAGTCAAGGATTATAAGTATAAGATTTTCTTTATAGTAGTTTCTTTAACATCATTTCTAACTCTTTTAGGCTCAAGATCTCGAGCTGGAATGTTTAGTATAATACTCTATTTATTATTGTCTATGATTTTCTTTAGGAAGTTCTTTATAAAGCACTGGAAAGCTTTTACTGCTGTAATTGTTCTTGTTGCTGGAATTTTTATTGGTTTTAATCAGTACAGGGATGGCTTTATTACTAATGTTCTTAAGTCTGGTATAACATCATTAACTGCTACAAGGGAATATGATTTTCAGGATATAATTTTAGAAGATAATACTGCTAGTATTGTCTTTGATACATACTCCTTAACAATAATCTCAGATAATGGTCAAATAAGTTTTTTAGATGAAAATAATCAAATTCTAGATGTAGAATTCATTGACAATACTTTTAGAGCAAACAAGGAACCTTATAATAAGCATACTTTCGAGTTGCAGAGATTAAATAATCATCCTGTCCTTAGATCAATAATATCAACAAATAAAGGAAAACATGAAGTTAGATTTGTTATTGATGATAATAATGAGATAAAAGTATTAGGCTATTCATTAGAATATTTAGATGATATAAAAGCTTCTTACGTTGGTTTTGAAGGCAGGGAATCTATGGCATCCAATAGAGGTTATATTTGGTCTAGAACCATTCCTATGCTAAAGGATACACTATTAGTTGGTCATGGTCCTGATACCTATGCATTACACTTTCCTAACAATGATTATGTTGGCAAGATGAAAGGATTAAATATAAGTACTTTAGTTGATAAACCTCACAATATTTATCTTCAGATAGCTATAAATACAGGAGTTCTATCACTATTGGCATATCTTGTTATCTTCTTTATGTACTTCGTTTCATGTTTAAAAGTTTACTATAAGAGGACTGAATATAATAATTTCATTGAAGTGGTAGGATTAGCGATATTTCTTTCTATTTTAATTTATCTTTTTACTGGTATATCTAATGACAGTCTGATTTCAATTGCTCCAATTTTTTGGATTTTGTTAGGATTAGGTTTTATGGTAAATAATAAAGTAATAAATTTTGATTAAGGCAAAGGATAACAGACCAGGCGTATTTAATCAATAAACTCAAGAGCCTGTACTTCAGCATTCCTATACAATGCATCAGGTGTGGCATGGACCATGTATCAGAGGTTTGTACAAGTAGTTCCCTTGTATCATCAGGAGAAATACTGGACGTAGATGGGCTTTCCAATAAGTAGAGGAACACTATCAGACTAGATCATAAAAACATCACAGAAGTGATTAATGCCAGAAGTAGATAAACTCCACAAAGAGCCACTAAAGAAGCAATATCTGCATTCATATGAGACCCCAGTGCAAGTATTAAATGAAGAAGGTAAAAAGAATGTAAGCGGTCAATAATAGATGGATTTTAATCCTAGATTAAATATGAGAGAATGTGTTTAATTTAAACAGTTTGATAGTAAATGCAACTGTTAAAAACACTATAAAAGTCTAGGAGGCAATCAAAATGGATATGAG
>JAUWAD010000041.1 GCA_030602225.1 Bacillota bacterium
ACAAATAATCTTGATATATTTGTAGCTTGATCAAGATATCCACCAGGATTATTTCTAAGATCTAAGATTATATTCTCTATCTTTTTCTCATCCATATAGTTTAATGCTCTTCTTACTTCATATGTTGCATCCGCAGTGAAGTCTTCTAGAATAATATATCCTATGTCATCACCTATCACTTCATATCTTACGGGGTTTATGGTTATTAATGACCTTTCTATCCTATATAATCTAAATCTACCGTTTCTTCTAATATATACATCTGCATTTGTACCTTCTTTTCCTCTAATAAGTGAGGATACCTGATCTGCATCCATCCCTTGAACATTTCTAAATCCTACCCTTACTATTACATCCCCAGATTTAAGTCCGGCTTTTTCAGCATTACTACCAGTTATTGTTGATACAACAACTACCTCACCATTTTCTTCTTTGATATAAGCGCCTATACCAACAAAACTCCCATTCATCGTTTCCATAAACTTCATGTATTCATCCTTAGTATAGTAGGTGGTGTACCTATCAAGGTTGTTAAGTAGTCCTTTTAATAGATTGTTTTGATGCTGCTGAGCACTTACATCATCAATATAGAAGTTATCAATTAATTGAATGATATAGTCTATATACTCATAATCAATCCCAGATCCTTGTGCAAGCACAGTTGATGGAATACTAATTATTAACAATATGGCTAGTAGTAATGCTGACTTCTTAGTTATTGATTTAGACATTTAGATCTCCCCTTTAGTCACTATATCCTTTTATTAAATCGTTCTCCAGTATATAGTTTGATATTGTTATCTCCTCAATAGCCTTTTTATAAAGACCTCTAAACCTATCAATACCAATATCCTCTTTTGTACTCCTACTAAAAGCCTTACTATGTTCAAATACAAGATCCTTTGATATTACAAAGACATCATCCTTCGTAATAACAGAACCTATATGCATATAGGTTTGAGGGAACACATAGTTATTGAAGTAAAGATTATTAAGATCTTGTCCAAAGATAATTCCTTTCTCTATTTTATACCCCATTATATTTGCCATAGTTGGATAAAAATCGATTTGACTTCCAAGATTTGAATTAGTTATTCCCAGTTCCTCGCCTGGAACATGAATTATTAATGGAACATTCATCATTTCATCAAAATCATATTCATATCCAAGATAATCAGTCATCAAGCCCTTATATTCATCTACTGTTGATGATATAGCAAAGTGGTCTCCATAAAGAGCAATAACAGTATTATCATATAATCCCTCTTCCTTAAGATTGTCTATAAACTTTCCTAACTCCTTATCCACATAATGAATGGATTGTAAATAATCACCTAGTATAGTATTTTTATGTTCCTCCATTAGGACAAGATGCTGATCTTCCTCTGGCATATAAAAGGGTGTATGACTAGTAAGAGTTATAAGAAATGCATAAAATGGATTATCATTAATTCCATCAAGTTCCTTAATATATTCCATTGACTGATCTAAGAAATCTTCATCCTTTATACCAAACCCTGCAATATCCTCGAACTGAAAATTATCCTCAGCAATATATCTCTCAAAGCCTAAGTTCACATAAGCATTATTTCTATTCCAATACTCTCGCTCATACCCATGGAATACCCATGGAGTATACCCATTATCTCTTAGTAACCAAGGTAATCCATAAAAAGTATTATCTCCATATTGAATGTAGGTGGGTTCATTCATGGATGGATGAAGTGAATTCTGAGAAACAAATTCTGCATCGGATGTATTTCCCCTTCCTACCAATTGGAAATAGTTGTCAAAGTAAATAGAAGAATTATCTTTTACTAAACGATTCAAGTTTGGTGTAATTTCCTGGCCAAAATAATATCTGTTTATTACAAAATCCTGTAATGCTTCAACCTGAATTACAATTAGATTCTTATCCTTTCCAATACCAGTATAATTTCCATCCTTTAACTCTCTTCTTAAGGAAATCTTCTTAACTAAATCATCAATAGTTATTACCTTTGCCTCAACATCATAATCTCTTATCTGGCTTTTTATAATATCTTTTAGATGATAAATATATATTTCCTGATTGCTTAAGGAAACCAATTGTCCTGATAGTCCCGCAAATACTAAGGTTAATGAAAGAAATAGTGTTGAGAATTTTAGTATTCTTCTGTTGTATAAATTCCTTAGACTAAATACTAAGTTCACTCTATTCTTCTTAACCTTGTATAGATAATATGCTATAAAGGGTAGATCAATTATTAGTGCCATCCTCTTAAAATCCAGTAATATCTTTAGATTATCTCCAACGGTTTTAAGTTGAGGAATCTGCTTAATGACAGAAACAGAAGTTAGATTGTGAAATTGTCCAAAATATGTGGCATTAATTAGCATTAAAGCTGAAATAAAGACATAAAAACCCAGTAAATAGCTAGTTCTATTTTTCTCAGATTTTTCATTCAACTTAGCTATAATCATTACTGAGATTAAAAAGCTAACCAATACAACTAGAATCCTGTTAAACTCCACTTCTATTATATTAGTATATATAACTAATTTTATAAGCAATAAAAACTCAAGCATATAATCACCACCAAATCTGATACATTATTTTTCTACCCAAAAAAATCTATTATTATTTCAAAAAAGAAAAAGGTGCACACATTTAAGTGTACACCCTTTTTATGGTTTGTTCAATAATTCTCAAATATTGTAATCTATTTGTTTCTTTTTCTTAAAGCAAATCCTAATCCTAACAACGCAATTCCTATTCCTGATACTGTCATTGGATCAACATATCCAGTTTTAGGAAGAGTTGGTATAGCTTCAGGAGTTTCTTCTTCCTCTATTTCAATCGGTTCTTCTACTTCTATTTCTTCTTCTACTTCTGGAGCTGCTTCAGGAATTTCTTCCTCTTCTAATTCTATAACTTCAATTTCAGCAAATCTTGCTGTGAAAGTCCAATTTTGATAAATATTAGCTGGGAATTCAGTATCCCATCCAACAAATTCGAATCCTTCATTAGCAACTGGAGTTGGGACATTTATTAAACTCCAAACTGTTCCTGGTACAGCATTTATTGTAGTAGTTCCTTCAAGTATTCCTCCACTCTCAGTTATGAAGCTAATAGAGTAAGTTGTCATGATGAATATAGGAGGTTGTACTGGTGGATTTACTGGTATTAAACTAAAGCTTGCTGTGAATGTTAAGTCCCCTTCTATTGTTTCTGGGAATACTGGACTCCATCCATTAAACTGATATCCATCTGCTGGTACTGGGGTTGGTACTGTTATTCCTGCTGATCCCCATTCTGTTCCATCTAATATATTAGTGTATGTTGTTGTTCCTGTTAAACTTCCATTTGCTCCTGCTACAAAATCTACATCCCAGTATTCTTGATTATCTACTAATTTCATACTTCCAGCTATATTATGTCCACCTGCTCCTACATCTACACTTACATTGAAAAGTTCTAAAAGATCTACCTTAGTCAGATTAAACTTTGCAACTAACCAATGTCGAGAAGGTGTTCCTCCTGCAACATATTCCTCACCATTGACTACTAGATTTCCTGACTGATAAATAGCAAATTCAGATGCATTTGTATTTTTTATAACTATGTCGCTATTGGAATCTGGCTGATGTCGATTGTGAATAGAAAATGCTGCATATAATGTACTATTGTCAAACCAAAACACTCTAACATATGAAAGGTTATTGCTTGAAGTAATATTGGCAAAATCAGCAGGGTACTCAAATACCTCATTAGCAGAAAAACTTGGACTTGCAGGCATTAATCCAAAACCTACTCCCATCCCCATTATCATTGAAAAAACTACTATTAATGTCAATAATTTATTGAAATTCTTATTCATGATCCATCCTCCTTATTTTTCTTTATAATATTCTAATTTGCCTTCTTTTTATAATCCAGCAACTCACTATTCTTAGAATCCAACAAATAATTATCTATTGATTCTTCTTTCAATTTCGTTATATCTGTGTACATCATCATTAGATAATCATCCTTATCACTAAAGAGGTTTACATAGTACCACCGATTAACCTCTTTGACGTAATGTTCGAACTTCCTCTTTGTGTTTGGTAACATGTGATAATGAAAATCTTTAAGTCCTAAGATTGGGTTAACAATATCATACGCCAAGTCTGCTAATTTCAAACCTAACACCCGATCTGAATTCATTTTAGTAGCAATTGAGAAGTTTTCGCTTACTTCCACAAGTATATAGTCAATGAACCTACCATTTTCATTAAAGAGTGCTTTAAACCTTATATAGAAGTCAAATTTGGAAGGTCTCTCCATGGTAATCCTCCTCTCTAGTTTTATTTCTACTATTAATATACCAAGACACAATTTTATAGACCTTTTACGGTAATTTTATTTCAGTTTTATTTTGATTTTTTATACATAAAACTCCCCTTGATTAAAGAATTTTTAATCAAGGGGAGTACATTTCTATGTGTTTTATTTTGCAATAAATTTATTCTACAAAATATATTGCTACTATTTATCGATAATACTTGGCTGAGGTTTTGGTGATTGAATATTATCCCTTAAGTATGGATATGAAATACCTTCCTCAATTACCCAATTATTTATAAAATCCCATGAGACATAACTTGATTCCAATAGCATATTTGCAGTTGTTAGTGGAGTTCCTTTAGTGTTATCACTTCTACCAGATGTCTCTTGATTGTAATAACTATTAATAACCAGACCTTTTTTATCAGGATCTGATGGAATATCATAAATAGCTCCTACTAAGCCTCCCAAACTTCCAGTACCAGAAACAGTTCCTACTGAGTAGCAGTTCTCTATTCTAGCACTTACACTAACATACCCGGATAATCCTCCAACTTCACCAGAGCCAATGACATTACCCGTTGCATATGAATTGATAACTGTAGAAGTTTGGATTGATCCCATCAGTCCACCAGCAGTTGCTCCCCCTGTTACATTACCAGTTGAATAGCATCCTTGAATTACTCCATAACTAGAATAACCAGCTAATCCGCCTAGATATGATGATCCGGATACATTGCCATTTGCATTTGAGTTGATAATTGTTCCACTGTTATCTCCAACTAAACCTCCAATTTTATCATATCCAGAAGCTATGCTACTAGATCTGCTATTCTCAATAACAGAGCTGTTATATCCAACTAATCCACCCACATTATGATAGCCACTAACTAGTCCTTCTGAAAAGCTGTTTAAAATCTGACTCATATATCCATTTTCTCCAACTAGACCACCAACGTAGTAACTTGTATATCCATTATAATCACTTACACCAATTACATTACCTAGTGCAAAGCAATTTGAAATTATTCCTTGGAAATTTTCTCCAACTAACCCCCCTGCTGATTCATGTGCTGTTACATCTCCTATGGCATAGCTATCTGATATAGTTCCTCCACTATTGTAACCTACCAATCCTCCTGCTGATTCAAGTTCATTGTTTGTTATCATATAATAAGATACATTAGCTTCACTATAACAATTTTGAACAGATGCAATATATCCTAATCCTACATTGTTATAGTTATAGCCTATTAATCCTCCCACAGTGCTATAATCTGCTTTGACCATCCCTGTGGTGAAGCTATTGGATATGGCTCCAGTATTTTGCCCTAGTAAACCACCCACATAAGATTCATCACCTTTTATATCTACATTTATAGCGGAGCAATTTATAATATTCGCTCCATTAATCCCAACTAATGACCCTATATACTCATCTGCAAGGATATCTGGACTTTCCATTTTTATATTAGACAGCGATGCCCCTGTATTTGTCACTCCAAATAGACCTTGATATCTTTCTGTAGGTCTATTAATAGTCAGTCCAGTAATATTGTAATTGTCACCATCAAATGTTCCTCTAAAAGGATTTGAGTATGATCCTATAGGTACCCAACCTTCATTTTCATTCCAAGGTGAAGCATCTAAATTAATATCCTCAATCTGTACAAAATTGGCGTTAAGGTAATTTCTTATAGCATTTAACTGTTCTGCAGTTTCGATTTGATAAGGATCTGAAAGTGTTCCTTTACCTCCAGCAAACGGATTTACTGGGTATGGAATGTTTTCACTTTCTTGCCATATGAAGTACGGGTAGCTTTCCCCTTCTATAATTGTCCATGTATCATTGTAGTTCCAATCAGTATATATTTCAACACTGTTGGTTTCCTTAATCATTTGTGCTGTGTTATATCCTGTTAGTCCGGTATAATATGATAGTTCAGGCTGGGTTGATGTCTCAACATCCCAGTAAGAATTCACTATGGTTCCACTTTGGAAATCTCCCAAAAATCCCCCTTTATAAGACGTCCCCGTTGTCTTTCCTGAACTATACGAATTCTTAATATCATCAGTATTTCTTCCAACAAGTCCTCCTACCTTAGAGTTACCATTAACTTCACTTAAACTATAGCAATCTTCAATTAGCCCATAGTTATATCCCACAAGGCCTCCAATCTCTGAATCTCCGGTAACATATCCATTGGAATAACTCTCAAATACTTTCCCACTATTAGCGCCTACAACTACTCCAACTCTAGAATTACCTTGCACTACAGCATAGGATGAACTTCTAGTTACTTGACCATAATACTCAGGTATACCACCACTATTGTCACCTATAAGTCCTCCAACTGCCATATTTCCAGAAATACTTGTATTTTTGCCGACAGAACAATCAATCACTATACCAGTGTCACTAAACCAAGTTATAGTTCTTGATGATCCCCCATAATCCACAAAAGGATAACTTCTTCCTGCTATTCCTCCCACATCATTACCGCCAGCCACTTCAATGTTGTCTAATGATATGTTTTGAATCGTTCCTCTATTCTCTCCAACTATTCCCCCGGTACTATAGGATGAAGAAGTCCCTGTAATATTTCCTGTAACACTACAATTATCCAACAATCCCTTTTCAAAGAATCCAATAACTCCTCCTATAAATCTATCATTTCCACTTATAACTCCATCTACACAAATATCACTAACCATAGAGTTTCGAGAATATCCAGCTAATCCTCCTATATATCTTTTCCCTGATACATCAATATTTGAAAGATTTACATTGTCTATTTCAGATTCCTGAATGAATCCAAATAATCCTTGATACTCAGAGTCTGTTCTATTTATCTTAAGACCTGATATTTCATAATTTCCACCATTATATTTTCCAGTGAATGGTTCTGTTTCATCTCCAATTGGTATCCAACCTTCCTCCCCACTCCACAGAGGATCAGTTAAATCAATATCTGCTATTTGTATGAAATTTCCATCAAGGTAATCCCTTATCTTACTCAATTGTTCAGCCGTTGACACTTGATAGGGGTTTTCAATCGTACCTGTACCTCCAGCAAATGGACCAGTCGGAGCTATAGGACCAATAAATACAGGTGGATAAAGCATACTAACTATAATGGTTTCCCCCATATTTACCCTCATATATCCAGCAAAAATATTTTCTGATCCCTCCTCAGCACTAACTTCAGCACCAAGGATTTTTACCTCAATATTTTTACCCCTTGCGATTACCTTTTCTACTTTTCCATTACCTTCAATTACTATATTATCTGAACCATTTATAATTATTCGACTTACATTGGAATCACTATCTAACAAAACATTAATATTTCCATCCTTTTTCACTATGAAAATATCCTCTAAGTCTATTTCTTTTGGATTAGATATGATTAGTTTGCTTCCACCTCTAATTAAAATTCTTCCTTTAACACTAACATTCTCCAATCTTATTATTCCATCTGTTGCACCATCACCAATAATTAAATCTCCATTTATTATTGAGTCTTTTAAATTAGCATCAGGAATATTTATAATGACACTTCCATTTATTAACACTGACTTATCCCCTGATGCAAATATGTATTCCTTGAAGATATTATCCATTAGTTGAGCGAATTCAGCTCTAGTTATTAGTCTCTTTGGGTTTATTTTTCCATCTGAACCCTTAACATACCCTAGATCTATTAATCTAAGTACACTGGACTTCGCCCAATGGGAAATATCATTAATATCATCAAAACCATAAGACGCCTTAATATTATCTGATGAGCCTAAATCAAGACTTAGTGCCCTTGACAAAATCACAAATGCTTCTTCCCTTGTAATGGGATCATTTGGCCTCATCCTTCCCTCAAACCCTTCAAAAATACCCATATAAACTGATTTGCTTATTTCTTCATAAAACCAATCAGTGGGAGAAACATCTAAAAATTCATTCGTAATTTCATGATCTGTGGTTCCCAATAATCTGTTTATAATCGTTGCCATTTCTCCACGACTTAGATTATTGTTTGGTCTGATTTTTCCATCATAACCTTTAATTAATCCAACACTCACAGCTTTCTCCATAGCTTCCTTTGACCAATCATCCGGCATGTCATCAAAAGTAATATCACTGGCCATGATACTAAAAGGTATGATACTTATTACCATTAAAAAAGATAAAACAACTGCGATACATTTTCTTAACATAAATTACCTCCCCATTTAATATACCTATCTTTTCCTCCAACAATACAGTAGATAAATCTTTCCTATGTCATAATATAATTGTGTAGTGTCTTATTAATTTACAAGTATCATTATCCCAAATGATGCAATTTGTAGTATACTTATCAATGATTTTAACACATTGCAGTTTTATAGTGCTTTTAAACCAGTTTTATTTTAATTTTAATTAAGTCTTAATTAAGTATATACTAATCATTTTTAAACTAAAAAACGAGAGGTCTTATCCTCTCGTTGATTGATCTTTAATATTTAATTTATTATCATTTTGAACTGTCTCAAATGAACAGGACAGCCTCAAGTCGAGATTCTTGAACTTCTCGTAATTAATCTTAATTCTCTTATCTATTTCCTTTACTCCTCCATCTTTAACCTCAGGTAATAATAAAAGAATTTGAAAATCATTCCAGAAGGTGTATACATCTCCCTTTCTAAGGGTTGAATCCATAACTTTTGTCATTAGTTTTATAGCACCTTCAGTGGAGGCCTCATTATCATCAAATGGCTTGAAGTTTATTAAGGCTATATAATCAGAATCATTTCCATCAACTCTTCTTCTCTTATGACTGTTGTAAAGAAGCTTGAAGTATTCTGATTCACAGAGAAGTGGTCCTTTCTTATCCTTTTCGTCCAGTTTGCTAAATAGTTGCTGAATATCAACCTCACCTTTTTCAACTGAGTAATTATGAATCTTTCTTTGAATCTCCCTCATAGCTGAAGTTGTTGTAATACCCATTTCCTTTTCAAATGCAATTTGCATAAACTCAAAGTGGTTATAGGCATTCTTTATTCTACCCAGTTTCAGTAAGCTCTCTATTAGAAGTATGTGTATCTTCTCTTCATAAGGTTCTATTGTTATAGCTTTTTCGCATAATTGAACTATTTCTTCATTGTTATCAAACTGCTGGTATAAAGAGATTAGTTTTTCTAATGTCTTTATGTATATTCTCTTGTAATAATTTCTAACTGGTACAAGCCATATTTCATATTGGTTTTCCGATAGGTAACCACCCTTGTAAATCTCTATAGCTCTTAAATATGCCTTGATCGATTCGCTGGCATCAGTGGAAGATACTATATCCCCTTCACTGATCCACCTTTCCATCTGTTCAAAATCCAAGACAACCTCTTCCCCTACTTCAAGGGTATAATAGCCATTATTGAATGTGATGTTTAAATATGTCTCATCTGGTAATATCTTCTTTAGGATCTGGCGAAGTCTAAAAATCTGACCTCTGATCATATTCTTTGGATCCTGAGAATCTTGATCCTGCCAAAGATTTTCTATTATAGTCTCAGGGAGAAGTTTCTTATTCTTGAATGTAAGGAAGTACTGCAGGAGTTTAAAAAGTCTGTAAGAACGACTAGCATCCTGCAATAATGATTCATTATTCATAATCATATCGAAATCGCCTAATGTGTTGATATACAGCTTCATAATCCCACCATCCTTATAAATAACAATATACCCAATAAATGTTCTTACTGTCAAATTTTTTCTTTTTTTGCTATATTTCTTTAATATTTTTTGAATTTATGGTTATACTTTAACTAATATGGAATATTCTGGAAAAAATGTTTGGATTTACACATAAATAGACCCTGGATTTTTATCAATCCAGGGTCTAGGTTACTACCTAACTAACTATCTTCTTTTTCTTCTTAACAATAAACCTGAAAGTAGAGCTCCAATTCCATATAGGAACATTGGATCACTTTGACCAGTTCTTGGTAGAATTGGTGTAGCCTCAGGAATAGGCTCTTCAATTATTTCTACTACTTCCTCCTCTTCTTCCACTGGTGGTGCTTCTGGTATTGGTTCTTCTATTATCTCAATCTCCAGTTCTTGGAAGCTAGCTGTGAATGTCCAGTTCTGATAAATATTAGTTGGGAATTCTGGACTCCAACCAATGAACTCAAATCCTTCATCTGCCACTGGTGTTGGTACCGTAATCATTGACCATACAGTTCCAGCAATGGCATTGGTTGTAGTTGTTCCTTCCAAGCTTCCTCCATTACCAGCCACGAAGTTAACCTGGTATAGTGTTGGTGGAATGAATGGTTGAGTTATAGTCAAGGTACCATTTATATAGGTTATAGCGTAGTTGGATGTGGTATCAGGCCCTTCAATTACTCCAATTTCAGCGTTACTTGGAACATTAGGCACTGACCCAACCTGAGTTATTGTTCCAGTTACTGTTACATCAAATAGTTCTTCTCCTTCAACTATGGTTCCAGAAGTCAAGGTATAGCTATTATTTGTCAATGGTTGATTATCAAATACCTTGGTTGCACTTCCTGCAGTTATACTGATTGGTCTTGGAGTGATATTAACAGTTCCACTACCTGTCCTATCATTGTAATTAGAATTTACTACCTTAACCAAGATAGTATGACTACCTACATTAACAAAGGTTGGGTTAATGCTTGTCCACTCAATTTCATCCCAATCAATCTCTTCTAAATCTTCATCGTCTCCTAATAGATAGAAGTATACCTCGTCTCCTTCTATTATTCCATCCAGTTCAATTCCATGGTAAGCTCCGTCATATATACCACTATAGCTATCTATCACTAATGAAGGTCCAGTAGCTGGATCAATTCTTAATAGACCGTTTACATAAGTTACTTCATAGTTTGATGTTACATTTTCTTCACCGTCTATAATAATAGCACTACTTGGTATATTTGGACTTGAGCCTACATTTGTTTGAGATCCTGTTACTGTGGCATTTAGACTATGGCCTGCTACTAACGATCCAGCACTTAAGCTGAAGTTACCATTAGTTAATGGGTCTCCATCGTAAATCTTATCATCACTTGCAGCTGTTATTGTTATTGGTCTTGGTGTAATAGTTACAAGTGCTGAGTCATTTCTGTCGGTATAATTAGGATTTGTTGCCCTTACATATACTGTAGTTGTACTTACATTTATAAACATTGGACTAGTTGTGCTCCAAATTTCTCCATCCAGACTATACTCAATTAAGTCTCCAGTCATTTGTCCTATTACTGAAACACCATGTTCTAATCCATCATAAACTCCTGTATATCCTGTAACATTAAACTCATCTCCTGTTGCTGGAGTTATTGTCAAGCTTCCTGGTATTAATGTTACATCATAATTTTCTGTTACATCCACTAGTCCATCCATTATTACTGGAGTTCCTGTAAATGTTACTGGGTATGATCCCACATTAGTTCCACTTCCACTTGCACTTATTCCACTTAATACATGGCCTGATAGTAAGCCTACTGGCGCTTCATAGCCTGTTATAGTCTGCTCTGAACCAGTATATACTCTACTATCACTATTTGCTGTTACACTTACTGCTATCTGTGCTGCTGTGATTGTCAAGCTTCCTGGTATTAATGTTACATCATAATTCTCTGTTACATCCACTAGTCCATCCATTATTACTGGAGTTCCTGTAAATGTTACTGGGTATGATCCCACATTAGTTCCACTTCCACTTGCACTTATTCCACTTAATACATGGCCTGATAGTAAGCCTACTGGTGCTCCATAGCCTGTAACCGTCTGCTCTGAACCAGTGTATACTCTACTATCACTATTTGCTGTTACACTTACTGCTATCTGTGCTGCTGTGATTGTAAGTGTTCCAGGGAGATATGATATATTATAGTTCATTGCCAAGGTGTTATCCTTTAACACATGTCCAATGATTGTATTAGCACTAGATCCCACATTAGTCTGAGAACCAGATACGCTTACGCTTTCTAATCCTTCACTACCTACAAATGATCCTGTAGTAATGCTGTGTCCTCCATTTGTTAATGGAGTACCATCATAGACTCTACTATCACTATTTGCAGTTAATACTATTGTTACTGGTGTTATTGTTACTGTTGCTGATCCGGTTCTATCTTCGTAGTTATCATTTTCAATCAAGACATAAACTAGGGTTGAACTAACATTTGTAAAGTCAGGCTTTGTTGTTGTCCAGTCACTTCCATTGTTTGTCAATGAATAATATACAGTATCATCATTTAATAGATTGTTAATACTTATGCTATGAGGATTCCCATCATAAACTCCAGTGTATCCATTAACTACCAATGGAGCACCTTCTGCAGGTATAATCTGGAAATCGCCATAAGTTACATCTACAGTATAATTTGGATTAGGTGTGTATGATGCTCTTAGGACATCGTCGTAAACCCCCACATCTTCATCCGTTCCGTTTCTGATATAGCTAACAGTTCCTAAATCTGCACTATTAATCAAATTGGATACTGTACCAGTAAATGTTGGATCAGTTGTTCCAAAGACTTTACTTGCATTATCAACTACTATTGTAGCTGGTCTCTTTGTTATTTCTAACTCTCCATCTATTTCAGTTATGTTATAGTTTGCAGTTACATCAACCGCTCCATTCATAACCTTAACAAAAGTTATTACATTATCTACTGTTCCTACATTTGTTATAGATCCTACTACTGTTACCTGTAATACATCTCCACTTATTAAGGTTCCACTGGTTAATGTCCACCCAGAATCTGTTAATGGTGTCCCATCATAAACCTTGGAGTTATCATCTGCTGTAACTGTTATGGCTATCGCTGCTGTATTCATTGTCAAAGCTCCATCTGTGTAGCTAACATTGTAATTTCCTGCCAATCCTACTACAAAGCTATGGCTCATTACCTTATTTACCACTGGGCTTTCTGATGGATACTTGATTGATCCTGAAACTACTGCATCAAGGTCATCTGACCCTACCAACCCTGTAACTGTAAAGTTACTATTGGACTTACTTGTTCCATCATATGTGAAGCTCTCACTTGCTGCTGTTATCATTACTGCCTTTTTAGTTACTGTTAACAACCCATCTACTTCAGTAATGTTGTAGTTTGCAGTTACATCTTCTGTTCCATTCATAACCTTAACTAAAGTTATTTCATTATCTTCAGTTCCTACATTTGTTATAGATCCTACCACTGTTACCTGTAATACATCTCCATCTATCAGACTTCCATTTGTTAGTACCCATCCAGAATCTGTTAGTTGACTTCCATTATACTCTTCAGTCTTACTATTAGCAGTAACAGTAATATCAATATCTGCTGCTGTTACTGTAAGTGTTCCAGGTAGATAGGAAATATTATAGTTCATTGCCTTTGTCCCAACTTCTAGTATGTGTCCTGTAATGGTATTTGCACTAGATCCCACATAGGTCTGTGCTCCAACAACAGTTACTGTTGCTAGTCCTTCCCCTGTGACAAAGGCACCAGTGCTAATTGTGTGCCCACTATTTGTAAGTGGAGTTCCATCATAGGTTTTGGAATCACTATTAGCTGTTAAAACTATTGTCCTTGGTGTAATCACTACTGAATTTGATCCAAATCTATCAGTATAGTTTGGATTTGATACCTTCACATAAACTATATTTGAACTTACATCAGTAAATTCAGGTTTTGTATTAGTCCATGGATCACTTTCACTTGTTCTATACTGAATGCTATCTCCACTTAATAATCCATTAATAGTAACACTATGTGGATCTCCATCATATACTCCAAAATATCCTGATACATCCAAAGCTCCTGCTGTAGCTGGGGTTATGGTGAAATCTCCATAGGTTACATTTACAGTATAATTTGAATTAGGTGTATATGATGCTCTTAGTACATCGTTGTAGAAACCAACATCTTCATCCGTTCCATTTCTAATATAGGTTACAGTTCCAAGATCTCCACTGTTAACTAAACCTGATACTGTACCAGTAAATATTGGATCCGATGTTCCAAATACCTTGCTTTTATTATCCACAACTATTGTAGCTATCTTTTTGGTAATTGTTAATGAACCATCTACTTTAGTAATACTATAGTTTGCAGTTACATCCTCTGTTCCATTAATTATCTTAACTAGAGTTATTTCATTTGTAACTGAACCAACATTTGTTATTGTTCCTTCAACTGTAACTTGTAAATCATCTCCACTTGCTAGGGTTCCACTTGTAAGTGATGAACCATTATCTGTTAATGGACTTCCATCATAAACCTTGGAATCACTATTTGCAGTTACAGTTATAGATATATTTGCTTTAATTATTGTTAGTGTTCCTGGAAGATAGGAGATATTATAATTATCAGCCAAAGTTCCAGGTTTTAGTGAATGACCTGTAATAGTATTTGCACTACTTCCAACATAGGTTTGTGACCCCACAACTGTTACTATATCTAAACCTTCGCTTCCAACGAAGGCTCCTGTTGTAATTGTATGCCCATCAGCCGTCAATGGAGTTCCATCGTAAGATTTGGAAGCACTATCTGCTGTTAATACTATTGTTACCTTGTTAACTGTTAATGTTCCAGGATCATAGGTTATGGTGTAATTTGATGTTGTATCAATACTACCATCCTTGATTACTGCACTACTAATGGTATTTGGTACACTACCTGCATTAGTTATTGTTCCTGATATATTAACACTATCTAATGTCTCTCCTGGAGCAAGACCTCCAACTGTTATGCTGTGAGTGTTATTTGTTAATGCTGTTCCATCATAAGTCTTACTTGCATCCCCTGATGCTATGGTTATTGGTTTAGGTGTTATGGTTACAGTTCCTGATCCAGTTCTATCTTGATAATTTGGATTCTCAACCTTCACATAAACTGTCACACTACCAGAAGTAACATTAGTGAACTCTGGTTTTGTGGTTGTCCAATCTGATCCATTGCTTGTTAATGAATAGTAAACCACATCATCTATCAATAGATTATTGATACTTATGCTATGAGCTGCACTATCATATATTCCTGAATAATCACTTATGCTTAAAGTTGCACCAATATTTGGTGACCATTGTGCATAAACTGTAAGATCATTATTTATAATTGTACTTGATGTGAATGCGGTACCTTCTCCATCAGCTAGAGTATTCCAACCATTGAAAATATATTTAGCTCTGATTGGATCTGATGGCATCTGCACTCCTAACGAAGTTCCCTTGCCAGTTGTTCTTGTATAAGTGGCCGGTGCTCCAACATAATTATCATCGAATGTTACAGTTACATTGGTTTGTTTAGTATATGGGAAATACACATCTTCACTTGTATTTGATGGTGTTAGTGTAACTGTCTTAGGGCTATTATCCCCTATATTATTAGTTGGATTATAATAATAATCCTCTCCTCCAATATTTACAGTACTTGGCCCTGTCACCTCATAGGGGGTATTTAACTCTAAATCAGTTCCTTCCATGAAGGTAGTGGTCTGCATAATCGCTTGAATCATTGTTATAGGGTCCCCTAGGGAATTAATTGGGTCTCCATCTTCATTTACTCTATAATAGTGAACCTTTATTGTTCCAGCATTGATTCCTACTTCAGGAATTGCAAATGATTTTTGAGCATCCTCATCATATGCATTAGTATATGTCACATATGTGTGTTTGTTAGTAGGATACACAACACCACTTACAGCATCCTCTGATATTTCAACAATATACCACATCGTTGCTGGATTTCCTTCAGAGATTGTAGCTAAGCTCCAAGTAATAGTTTCAGTTACATTGTCCCAACTGACAGTACCTCTATTGACATGAATCTTATCTTGATAATTTGTTTCGTTGATTTGTTCAATACCGAACATCCCACCCATTGGATCGGTAATTACAGCACCAGTTGCAGCAAATGCTATGCTACCTGCTATGGTTTGGAATATTGCATTTAGATCAGAATCTGATGCAGTATATGATTTGCCAGGGCTTGCAGCTCTGTCCAAAACACTTTGTCCTGATGGACCTGCACTTAAACCAACTGAGTAAACAATAACTCCAGCACTCTTTGCATATCCTGCTTCAGCAACTGCACTATTCCCATGGTTGTAATAATAGTTACTACCTCCTGTACTGCTTTCATAAGTCCTAATGCTATTTCCTGTTCCTTTATTAGAACTGTAATTGTAATCTGATACTGCTAGAGAGTCTTTATTTTGCCAATTATTTCCACTATAATTTTCAAAATATGTGCTATTTCGCTTACTATTAAAATCATTGATGGCATAACTATAAGTTGGCTCACCATCACTTAGTAATACGATGTTCTTATAATTTGCTGTACTTGAACTTAATAAAGCGTTAGCTTGCTTCAAACCAGCTTGTGTGTGAGTTCCACCACTTGCATTTAAACCACTTATAGCCGCTAGTAAATCAGCCTTACCGGTATAGTCCTTAAATGGATCTGATTGATTATGAACTACCACATCACCTGAAAATGAAACAACTGCAATTCTTGTAGATAAATTATTAGGGTCTCCTAAAAGTGTATTGACAAAGTTAGTTGCTGCATCTTTTGCTGCTGTTATCCTTGAACCACTCATACTACCTGATCTGTCAATAACAAGAACAATATCAGATGTTGTAGGAATATTCTTACCCGTTAGTGTCAAATCAATTCTCCATAGGTTTGAGGATCCATCTACTGGAGTTGCCCACTTATCAATATCTAATGATCCTGGTGCTGGAGGTTCAATATTATTATGATCTCCATTATCATTCATGATACTAAACATTGGTTCAAAAGACATCATCCTCATAGGTGATTCAACTGTTATTGTTTTTGAACTCTCTGGATAGTAAATATATGGTGCTGGTACTTCAAGGGGAGAATCTAATTCATCTGGATTTGTTTCCTCTTCTATAATTTGTTCAACTTCCTTTTCTTTTGCTTCATCTATTAATTGATCCTCTTTGTCTTCTTCCTTTTGTTCTTCATCATCAATAACTACTTCTTCATTGTCTTCTTCATTGTCTTCTTCCTTTACTTCTTCATCCTTTGCTTCTTCTTGCTCTTCTTCATCCTTTGATTCTTCTTGCTCCCCCTCTCCTAAACCAATGTCTTCCTCTTGTACTTCTCCTTCAATTACCTCTCCTTCAATATTAGTATCCAGTGGTTCAATTATATCTGCATAAGCATTAATGTTCATTCCAAATAACATGACCAAGGCTACTAAAAACGAAAGAATTCTATGCTTTCTTAATGTCATCTTACTCACCTCCTCTAAATTCTTTTATATATCTTCTAAAAAATCTACCCATATAAATCCCTCCAAATAAAAA
>JAUWAD010000078.1 GCA_030602225.1 Bacillota bacterium
AGCCAACGAAAAGACTTCCTCCACAAGGATTCAAGGCAGATAACCAATGCCGTAGATGTTGTGTGTATAGAAGACTTAAACATGAAGGAACTGTCGCAAACCCATAATTATGGTAAGAGTGTCTCAGATAATGGTTATGGTCTAGTGGTATCCATGCTCGAGTACAAGTTGAGATAACAAGGCAAACAGTTAGTTAAAATCGACAAGTGGTTTCCAAGTTCTAAAATGTGTAGTAAGTGTGGATCAGTAAAAGATTCAATGTCCCTTTCGGACCGAGTATACCACTGCAACGCTTGTGGAGAAACACTGGACAGAGACTATAATGCAAGCATAAATATAAGAGAAGAAGGTAAACGTTTGGTATTAGGGTAGAGGAAAAGAACCGTGGGGCACACGGGGATAGCTCGCTTATGCTGTAGCCGTTAGGTTACTCGAACGAGAAGCCCCCACTTCTTCAAGTGGTGGGAGCATGTCACTAGGGAGAGTAGAAGCTTACAGGAGTTAGTTGGCATCATGGATGAAATGGATCATAAATTTCTGATCCTATGGGCATTTGACTGCAGTAAGATAACTTTGGATAAGTTTGAAATGAAGTATCCAAATGAAATAAGACCAAGGATTTCCTATGAAAAATCATTGGATTGGTCCTTAGGCAATATTAAGATGCCTGAAGCAAAAAAGGCAATTTTAGATTGTCATAAGGTAGCTAAGGAACTAAATGATTTGGAATATGGTGATTATTGTCATGGAATAGCTCAAGCATGCTCAACTGTTCACGTGAAGGAGCATGCTTTTGGTTTAGTAATATATGAGTTATCAGGATTAGTAAGAGAATCAGGAATGGCTAATTACCAATTGCTCATATCTGAGAAGGTGGAGTATTATGTTGAGAGACTATTATATTGGAAAAATGGAGATGTAGATGATAGACTATGGGCTAAATTCTTGATGAAATAGGGTATAACTCCCTACTTGCAGTAATACTTTTTATCCCTGTTTTCATGATTATATTTCTTAGTGTCGAATTATACATTGCAGGTATCTTCATGTTCTTCAGTGCAATATTTGCTTCTATGGATTTCATCTTAGATTTGTATCTATCATAAAATCCATCCATTTCAATACATAGGCTCTCGTAGAGATAATATGAACTTTTCAAAGCATAACTTATTCCCTCAGCTGAACTGGGGCTGATGGCACCAGAAGCTTCTCCCATCAGTACTACCTTATTGTTACCGATATTAATCTGGCTTATATTTCTTGGTCTGTTTATAAAAGCTCCACTGGTATTTGAGCCATTTCCAAACTTAAAACCCATATCTTCCAGCTTATCCTTAAATAGCTCAAACTTCTCTTTCGGATTATCATCAATCTTTAAGGCTGATCCCACCAGAATTTTTCCATCCTTGGGAATAATCCATGAGTAGAAATCAGTTATTTCATCATCAAAGATAGCAGTGAAATATGGTTGATGACAATTATCATGGAATTGCTGTTGGATGGATATGTACTTTGAAGGTGGATTCAATACATTGTGGATCTGCTTTCCAACAAATGAATTTGCTCCATCTGCACCAACCACCAGTCTGGATTCTTCAACAATATTACTACCATTATGACTGAGAGTGACTTTAACCTTGTTTTCCAAAATCTCAAGTCCTTTGAAAAGACATCCAAATTTTTTATCCACATTACAAGGTATCAATGATACTAACCATCTATCAAATTTTTCCCTGTCAATATTGATATAGAATCTCTGGTATAATCTTTCTATTTTATTTTGGATGTCAATAGTTCTAACAGCAAATAGCTGAGGTGATACAAGGATTTCCTTTGGAATTCCCAAACCCAGTTTAGCCAACATCTCCTGTGCATCAGGTGCCAGTAATCCACCGCAACTTTTGCTTGGGATTGAGGAATTGTTATCATTAGATAGAGCTCTCTTATCCACCAGTAGAATTTTATACTTATCCCCTAATAATCTTGCCAAATTGGAACCAGATGGTCCTGCGCCAATTATTATTATATCGTACATAGTAGTCTCCTTTTTTGGACTAATCCTCTCTATATTCCAGAATATCACCAGGTTGACATTCTAACGCCTTACATATTCCTTCCAGAGTAGATAATCTTATGGCTTTTGCTTTTCCATTTTTAAGGATAGATAAGTTAGCCATTGTTATACCTACCTTTTCACTAAGTTCAGTAACACTCATTTTTCTCTTGGCCAACATTACATCTATATTTATTATTATCGCCATGGTATCACCTCATATGGTTAAGTCATTATCAGACTTAATATTAACAGCTTCTCTTAATAATCTCTCAAGTACCGAAGCAAATACTGCAATAACCATGGCAGCAAATGTTGCGATTAGTGGTATTGCAAGAACTCCTGGAGCATCGTCTACTTCAGCAATAATATAAAGTACAGGTATAAGAAGAGTATAAATTCCAGCTATAATGTAAGCACTTACTTTAATACTCCTTAATGCAGAGACAGAGTCCATAGAAAAAGCATTATTGCTATCAATTAATCCAAGTAATGCCCATACTTTAAATAAAGCGTAGTAAAAGGGTAAAGCAGTTAAATATATTCCTGTTATTATTGGGTACAGTACAATTTTTGGATAGAATTCAGAAATATCTTTTATAACCCAAGGAAAGCCTATAAAAGCAATGCCAAAGATTATAAGTCCTAAAATAATTACAACAAATCTTAAAAAAAAGGTAGATCCTTTTTTCATAATCTCACTCCTCGTGAATATTTACATATATTAAATTATAATATATATTTATCGTAAGTCAATAAATTATTTGTTTTGAGCAATTTAACAAACTAAATAATCCTGATTGAAGTATTTATTTAAATCGTGGTATTATATACTTAACAAACTAATTAAGGAGGGTATCTATGATAGTTTATAGAAATGCAACAATTGAAGATATTCCAAAGATAGAAGAATTACAGAAGACATATCATATAAGTACAATTAGTGAAGAAGATAAGCCAGACGGATTTGTAACAACTTTATTCACTCATGAACAATTTAAAGATTTGATTGAATCTGAGCAGGGAGTAGCTCTAGCTTGTGATGGGGATAGAGTGGTTGGTTATGCCATGGCAGCATCCTGGGAGTTTTGGTCAAAATGGCCACTGTTTCAATATATGATTAGTGATTTACCAAATAGTGAGTATCTAGGGGAAAAGTTAGATATTATTAACTCATATCAGTATGGGCCTATATGTATTCACAAAGAATATAGAGGCACAGAAGTATTACCAAATCTTTTTGATTTTTCTAGAGAACAGATGAGTAAAAGGTATCCTATACTTATAACCTTTATCAATCATATTAACCCTAGATCATACAAAGCTCATGTTGAAAAACTTGGATTGGATGTAATTAAGAATTTCCAATTTAACAATAACAATTATTATGAGTTGGGTTATGATACTTCTAAGAAGATTAAACTTTAAAAAACAAGTGATTTATTTAAATTCAGACTATATTGTTAATTTTTTTTAACATTGTTTTTATCATAATAGTAAGGGTATAATTTAAGTGAATAAGTGAAATTTTCCACTTATTGGTAAACATATATGCTAAGTTAATAAATAATTTCAGGTGGCGTAGATAAAGGGAGTTATATATGGACGCTTTTTCCCTTAAGAGCCAGTAGCGTAACCGACCTTGTGGGTCGGTTTTTTGTGTGTTTTTATTTATAAATAGGAAGGAATCCGATATGCCTGGACAGCGAACACGGATTCCTGCAACGACCAAAGCCTACAAGGGCTTGGTTTGTTGTTGTTATTATTATACTTCAACATTAGAATTCTATCAATATTTTTTAAACTTATTCTAAGGAGGTGATGTGTTTGTTAAGTTGTAATTCCAAATAATTAATGAGGAGGTGACTAAAGGGATAATATAATTAATATAAATTCGTCTAACTGTAAATTATAATATTTATGAGAGGAGAATTAGAAGGAATGCCAGAAAGATTATGAAACAGAAATATGGCAAAATCTTCATGGCAATTCTTGTACTTTTTCTGATCCTGGGCACGACATTGGCTTGGGCTGCTAATGAAGTTTATGATCTATCCAGAAAACCTGGAGATGACCCGAATACCTTCTACTATGCAGCTGAATTTGATGGTGTATTCTGGGAAGTTTTTAGACCAGAAGGATCAACAGGAACTGGAGTGTTTAAGCCATTCTTAAGAGTACAGGCTAGCAAAACAGAAGTTGGATATAATACTGATGGTTCAGTTGAGTTTGACACAAAATCAGGGATCTGGACCCACTCTATAACCATGGCAGAAATTCCAATTGAAAGCGGAGAGTGGCAAGGTCAAACCTATACTGGATATGAGTTTTTAATCGATATAAATGAAACTACAAGTGATCCTATATTAATAGTAGATGATTATCAATTCTGGATTACAAGAGACCCTATGTTAGTAGGATATAATGCAACCAATCCAAATATCGGAATAGGTACCCAATGGTCACCAACAAATTCAGAACCAGAATGGGTCGGTGAAATTGATTGGGACTTTGGAAACAATATGCTAATTGACAGACAAGTGATTATGGACTATATGGTTGCCGCAGGTAGTGGTAATGGTGACTACAGAGTCTTGATTCCTCAACAATATTTCATGGATGCTTTAGCTAGATATAATGCCAGATATCCTGGAGAGGAACTTACTCCTCAAACAGCATATTTAGTTCTATATGTAGAACATAACAGCAGTGATGATGGTTTCGAGGAATGGGGAATTTTAGAAAAACCTACAGCAACTAAATCAGGGATGAAGTTCCATGATCTAGATGCAGATGGAGTAAAAGATGAAGGAGAACCAGGCTTAGCAGGCTGGACAATATATGTAGATTACAATGATAATGGAGTTCTTGATGCAGGTGAACCATCAGCAGTAACAATAGCAGATGGAACATATACAATCACAGGAATCAACCCAGGAACATACAAGGTAAGAGAAGAAGTACAAACAGGTTGGACAGTGTCATTCCCAGCACTTGGTTACTATGAAGAGACATTTGAAAGTGATGATGATATCACAGGAAATGACTTTGGTAACTGGACACCAGCAACTAAATCAGGATACAAATTCTATGATATGAATGGCAATGGTATCTGGGATGAAGGAGAACCAGGTTTAGAAGGTTGGGTAATCTTTATAGATGCCAATAATAATGGTATTCTAGACACTGATGAAATATCAACTACTACTGGTGCAAATGGTTATTATGAATTTACAGGATTAACACCAGGATCATATTACTTCAGAGAGGTTCTAAGAGCTAATTGGTACAACACATATCCAGTAGGTGGGGTATATTATGAAACTCTATTAAGTGGAGATGTATCTGATAATAATAACTTTGGTAATGTTTACTACAGAGATGAAACTGCTTGGAGATTTGGTAATATTGAGAATATGAGCTTAACAAACTCTACAAACTGGGGTTGGACAGATGGACCATTAACATTACCAACTGAAATTGGTGGGGTAGTAAGATATACAAATCCATTATATGCAGCAGCTGGACAAAATGTTATTTCAAATGGATATAATGTAGGCAGTGTTGAAATTGTGATTACAAGGGTCTCTGATAAGAGATACACAGTACAGGTTAATTACTCTGTAATTGCAGGAGTTCAATTAATGGAAACTCATGTATGGATTGGTCAAACTCCATTACCTCAAACTAAGAAGGGTGTATATACTTATGCACCAGGACAAATGAAATATACAGACGGTCAGATAGTGACAATTAATAATCCGTCTCAAATTTATGTAGCGGCGCATTCAGTAGTTAGGATCTTTATGGAATAAGATGTGAAAGAGGGCTCTGCCCTCTTTCATTTTTTAAATACATCAAAGTCTTCTTCTAGCTTATTCTCTCTATCTTATCTATTACTAAAAACATTACTAAAGTGCCAAATATTGCCAACATTGTACTCAGTAAGAGCAGTGTGGAGGGACCCTTAAGATCAAGGATAAAACCACCAATTAGGTTGGCAAAAACTCCACTGAGAGTCATCATACCTGTAACTAGGGCTTGTCCTTTTACAGCTTCACCTTTATCCATAACTTCATCAACTAAATGAACCGAAGCTGATAGATATATTGGAAAAGATATCAACTGGAATAAAAAAGCTACGTATATCATTAAAACACTAGTTGCAAGAAATGTTAGAAATACTTTCAATATGAAAGCTATAGCTGCGACTTTAAGCATAAACTGGCAAGTAAATTTTCTTCTTAATTTGGAAAAGAAGAACAATCCTGGAAGTTCCAACATAGCCATAAAACTAAAAAGTGATCCCATCTGGCTACTGTCTCCTCCAATCCCACGGATTATTTGTATTAAATAATTATTTATTATGGCATTTTGAAAGAATACAAATAATATGCTAAAGGAAAAAATCATGAAGAATTTATGCCTCATTGAAAATTCTTTTAAATTAATTTTTGTAGTTATGATCTCTTGGTCTAGTACTAAAGTCTTCTTATATTCATTTGTGTATTCTTGATATGAGGAATTAATTATTAAAGTTGAAGTTAGAAGAATAAACAGAACGATTAATCCTGCAGTTGGAACTGCAGAAACGCCAAATCTATTAACGGAAAAGCCTAGTATAGCTACCAATATAGCATAAGAAACAGAGCCAACACTTCTTGTTATACCAAAATTAATAGGTATACCAAGTCTAGTAAAAGAAAAAGCTAATGAATTTATAAAGGGTTGTAATGAGGTTGATAGTGATGCTAGGAGAACAAAAACAATTGATAAAAACATAGTTTTAGAGCTTAAGAAATATAATGAAATAGTTAATACTAAAAGAATTGTACATATGTAAATAACAGATTTAGTCAGTGTTAACCTTTCTGATCTATCAATAATATCTCCTAAAATAGGTTGAATAATAACAGCAAGAATACTAGATAATGCTAGCATTATTCCTATTTCTGAATTTGAATAGCCATAGTTTAGTAAATATACAGATGAAAAGCTAATAACGACTCCAAAATGCATCCAATAACTACCTTGTATTGAAGAGTATGTTATGTTGACTTTCTTGTTCATCTTAATCTCCTGGACTTCTTTTATTTAATATATTAACATATTGTAACCAAGTAAATCTAATAATTTATAATATTGCTTTTGAAGTGTCAATAAATGATTGAGAGAGGAAGAAAAGTGATATAATACAAGTATAAGGGTTATACATTCTGGAGGCTAATTATGGTTAAGGATAATGAACATAGATTATTTAATAGTATTGCGCCTGTTTATGGTCTTTTTTTTGAGCTACAAAGGAGAAAATATAGTGAAGTAATAGAATCAGTTAGTAATATAATTGATGTAGGTGACTTTCAAAGCATAGTAGATGTAGGCTGTGGAACAGGAGCTTTGTGTTCTATTTTATTTGATAAAGGCTTGAAAGTTACTGGTATAGAACCGGCTATTAAAATGTTGAACATATCAGAAGAAAATAACAAGGATAAGGATATTAAGTTTTTACAAGCTGATATAACAAAAGGGTTATCATTTGTTGATAATCAATTTGATATTGCAATATCATCTTATGTAGCTCATGGATTAAGTAAGGAAGATAGAGTTAAAATGTATAAGGAGATGGCTAGAGTTGCTAAGTTTTATGTCATAATTCATGACTATAACTCTAATAGGAGTATACTCACAGACATAGTTGAGTACTTGGAAAGAGGAGATTATTTTAACTTTATTCGGACGGCAAAAAATGAAATGAAGGATTGTGTGGAAGAGATGAAATCATGTTTTCAGGAGGTAAGAGTTGTTGATGTGGGTAAAAAAGCGGCTTGGTATATTTGCAAAGTAAGGTAGAAGGAGGCGACACATGAAGGATAAAGTTGTTGTTATTACTGGAGGAGCAAATGGTATAGGGAAAGCAATAGCTAGTGAATTTATAAAACAAGGAGCACATGTTTGTATAATAGATAAGGATGCAAACAATTATTTTGTTGGAGATATATCCCAAGAAGATACACTAATTGATTTTGCAAGTAAGGTAATTAAGGATTATGGGAAAGTTGATATCCTTATAAACAATGCTTGTATATCTAAAGGTGGTTTATTGAATTGTTCCTATGAAGATTTTAACTATGTCTTAAGAACTGGTTTAACAGCACCATTTTATCTTAGTAAGCTATTTATGGAATATTTTTCAAAAGACGCTTCAATTATAAATATATCATCCACAAGAGATAGGATGAGCCAAGAGAATACTGAAAGTTATACAGCCACAAAAGGTGGCATTTCAGCTCTTACTCATGCTATGGCCATTAGTTTAGCTGGTAAGGTTAGGGTAAATTCAATTAGTCCAGGATGGATAGATACGAGTGGGAGTGATTTCAGTGATGAAGATCATCTTCAGCATCCAGCTGGTAGAATTGGAAGACCTGAAGACATAGTTAATATGATATTGTTCTTATGTAGTGATAAGGCTGGATTTATCACTGGAGAGAATTTTACAGTAGATGGTGGTATGACTAGGGTAATGATATATAATAATGACAATGGTTGGAGGTATAAGTAAAGGAGGATTTATGGAAAAGAAGGAATCGATATTGAACAAAGTTTTGTATGCACTAGGTAAAATGTTGAAATACATTTTAATTGTTGCAACGATAGGAATAATTTTAGGATTTGTAATAGACCTAATTTTTGATGTGAACTTGTCAACTACATATAAGATACTTGGTGGAATTATAATATTTGGAGCAGTTGCTTCCCAATTTGGAGCAGGGAACATGCATAGGGACTATAACTATAATATGTCAAAGATGTCCAGTAATAGCAAATTTGATAGTTTCAATACTAATATGGACGAATCAATTCTATTTGCAATAATTGGAGGATTAGGTGGGATATTAGTATTTCTAGCAGGTGTATTGGTGGAAAGTTTTTTATAATTAATAGTCTTTGAATAACAAATACTTATGATATAATATAAAATAGGATATTTTTTGAAATAACAGGAATATTATTACATAATTAAAAAAATAATTAAAAAATATAACAAAAAGTATGATTAAATAATGGAAGGGGATAAATATGAGTAAACCAGTATTATCAGCTCACTTTGAGTCTAGAAAACCATCAGATGTAAGATTAGCACAAATGAAATATGATGAGAGAACAGTGAAACCAGAAGCAGTTATTAATGTAGGAATTGGAAATGTATCACTCCCAACAAATCCAGCTATGATGAAGAGATTGTTCAATCTTGATGCACCTGAAAGTCCTTTTAACAAAGGTGTAATTAGATATTCTGGAACAGCTGGTACACCAGAAGCTCAAAATGCCTTTAAAAATATACTTAAAAGTGAAGGTTTTGATACTTCTAAATTATTTGTGCAAGTTACAGATGGTGGATCATCAGGTATGGAGCTATTGTTGTTGGGAGTTTGTGGACCTGCAGGAACAGATGAAAAACCACTGATGATGATAGATCCAGCATATACAAACTATATTTCATTTGCAGAAAGAATTGGAAGAAAAACTGTAACAGTTAAAAGACATATGGGTGATGATGGGAAATTCAATCTTCCAAAGATGGAAGAGATAGAAGCTATGATAAAAGAGCACAATCCTGGGGGATTA
>JAUWAD010000087.1 GCA_030602225.1 Bacillota bacterium
CTTTTATTATCAATCAGGGATTCTATTCTTCTCTTATCAACAATATCTACTCCTGATCTAATTCCCATTGTTATCACCCTTTACTCCATTAGCATACATACTTAATAATATCACATTTGTCATTTACTAACAATATGACAACAAAAAAGGATATGATGCCTGAAACACCATACCCTTATAGTACCAAATTTACTTTTTAATTGTCCTGCTTCCTGGTTTAACCAGTTCCAATCCTTCTTTGCACATTGGACAGTCTTCAGGTAAGAAATTAGAAATTTCAATTCTCTCTGCAGCAAAGAATGGATATCTTAATTCTCCTTCAGTTCTATCTATCAGAGCTGCTATGGCTACCACTTCTCCTCCAAGACTTTCAATAATATCTATGGTCTCATAGGATGACTTTCCAGTTGTAACAACATCCTCAGCAATAAGCACCTTCTGGCCTTTCTTCACTGTTAATCCTCTTTTAAGTTTCATCTCTCCATTTTCTCTTTCAGTAAAAAATGCTGGCTTACCCATTTGTCTGCCTATTTCATAGGATACTATAACTCCACCAAGTGCCGGTCCTACAACTAGATCAAATTCTATTCCTTGAATTTTCTCCACTAATTTAGCTACAACCTTTTCTGCCTTTTCAGGATATTGAAGTAATTTCGCACATTGAATATACTTATTACTGTGTTTTCCTGAGGATAACAAGAAATGTCCTTCCAATAGGGCATCTGATCCCCTAAGTAAATCTATTATCATATTAACACTCTCCCACATTATATTTGGTTAAATCCAATATCTTTTCTCATATCTATTACTGCTTTTCTTGTGAAATAGTCAAAATTCTCGTACCCGTCCTTTTCCTTCATATATGCACATATGATTCCTCTGGATGAATTTACAATACCTCCATTAAGACCATTTAGATACAATTTCACATCATCCCCGGATGCTCCCTGGGCATTGTATCCTGGTATTAAGAAATACATATTAGGGTATCTGTCTCTAATTTCTATTGCCTCATCAGTATGGGTTCCCCCTATTACCAATCCCAATGACGAGTATCCACATTCACCCATGAATTCCTCTGCCATTGCATTTAGATTATCACCGATGTGATAGTATATTTTCTTTCCTTCAGAGTCCTTATATTGAATGTCATTTGCACCTTTATTGGATGTTCTTAAAAGTACAAATACTCCCTTAGTTCCCTCTCTTAGATATGGAAGATATGGTTCAATAGTATCATAACCCATAAAGGGATTAAGTGTAATAAAATCAGCTTCAAAGTCACCTGTAAAGTGCCCCTTGCCATACATGGCAGCTGTTGTGGATATATCTCCTCTTTTTATATCACCCAAAGTGAGATTTCCCAGTGATTTTACGTATTTTAATGTTTTAGAGTAAGCCATTAATCCTTTTAATCCAAATGCTTCATAAAATGCAATCTGTGGCTTATATATGGGGACAAGATCGAAGGTACAGTCTATAACCCTCTTATTAAACTGAAATATAATTTCATCAATATCCTGATACTTCTCCTTCAATTCAGCGGGAATATAGTCGATGTTTGGATCAAGCCCTACACATACCATTCCTTTTTTTTCAACTTCTTGATACAGTTTATCGATTATCATCTACTCACATCCCTTCGTAATGATTTTGGGAGTGGGTTTTAATAAATTGATTTTTAGCATTTTTATTGCCTCCTTTAGATTTTAAACCCTCAGGATAACGCATAAAAAAAGCCTTCCTTAAAGGAAGGCATAAGTATGCTGTTGATTCTTATACGCTCTCCTTTCCAATCTCACAGGATCGGTTTAAAGGTATTTATTTATATAATAATTATCATAGTCCTCTGATTAAGTCAATAGTAATTTCTAGATTGAAAGGTCCTTTTTGTTAAAAATAACCACACCAAATGTATAACAAATAAAGCCAATTGCAAATAGTATTGAAAAATTTAAATAAATCCCTTGGATTTGATTTAATATATCTCCATTATTATAAAAAGTTAGTATTGTTCCATACTTTAAATTTTCAAGCTTTCCTCCCACATTGGCTAAGGTGCTTATAAGGAAAAACAGTATTGGAATCCCACCTCCAAATGCTAGAGAATGTTTTGTTTCATTGAAAAAAGATGAAGCTAGAAATCCAATGCCTCCAAAGGCAAAATGAAGAGCAAAGGCACCTAAGTTAAGGTCAAAAAAGATCTTTTTATCAAGACTTCCTGGAAAGAAGCCTTCAGCCAATAGATATCCCATAACGGTTATATACGCAATAAGTAAAAATATACTCCCTGCCAAAAAAGTCAACTGTGTTAATGCAATATTTTTTCTATCATTTGGTGTGGCTAGAAGATATGCCATGCTTCCACTATCAACATGCTTTGCCATCATTCTATTTGATACGATAATAATATATATCATTGGAAACATAATAACCAGAAAACCATATAAGTATGATGCCATAAATCCAATCAAAGTGGTATCAAGCAGGTTGAAGTTAAGGGCATTGGTCATCTCCTGGGGAAGAACATTCATCATTGCCCTAATGGCATCTTCCCTTTCAGGATCAAACATGGTTATCATTATGCTAAAATACATTAATAATATTCCACAGAAAACAAGAAACAACTTGTAGTTATTCTTTATATTCTGTTTAAGTAAGGTAATATTAATCAACCTTCTCACCTCCGTAGTAGTGTAGAAATAGTTCTTCTATACTCTGATGAGCAGACTCTATGTCTCGTATCCTATACTTTGCCAACTCCTTTAGAAGGGAATCAACATTACCCGTAATCTTGACTATTGCAGTACTGTTATTGGTACCAATCAATTCCTTGCAAATACCTTTGAAGGAGTTCAATTCTTCCTCATTATAGAATGTAATATGATAAACCTTGCTCTTTGCTTCCTGGAGTGTTCTAATATCCTCAATTGCTACCATTCTACCATCTTTGATTATTCCTACCCGATTACAAGTTCTACCCACCTCTTCAAAGCTATGGGATGACATAAGAATAGTCTTTCCTTTTCTTTTTTCCTCATGGACAATTTCAACAAATACATTTTGCATCAGAGGATCCAATCCAGATGTGGGTTCATCAAGTATCAGCACCTCCGGATCATCCATTAAAGCACAAACCAATCCAACCTTCTGCTTCATCCCCTTGGACATCTTTCTTATTCTCCCCTTGGGATCAAGTTCTAGTCTTTGGATTAAATTATTCATATTGGATAGATCCTTCATTTCTCTCATCCTAGCCATGAATTTTAGAAACTCCAACCCGGTCATATTCTCAAGAAATGCAATCTCTCCAGGTAGATAGCCCACTCTTTTTTGTATCTTTTTAGCTTCCGTTCTGGCATCTAACCCTAGTACTTTGGTATAACCTTTATCAGGGTTTAAAAATCCCATCAAGTGTCTTATGGTTGTCGTCTTTCCTGCACCATTTGGTCCAAGATAACCAAATACATCTCCTTCTTCAATGGAGAAGTCAAGATCAAAAACCCCTTTGTTATTGCCATAATCTTTGGTTAATCCCCTTATCTCAATCACACTCACATCCAAACACCTCCCTCAGACATTAAATATCCATTTTTAAAATATTGAATCTATTAAATCACTAAAATATCATTTTAAAGTCTTCAAATTTATCAATAACAATATCAGCGATTTCTTCTATTCTTTCAAAGTCAGCTCTAGCGGACTTATCCCTTATGGCAACTATCCTTATTCCCAATTCCTTAGCTGCCTCCATGGAATGGAGTGCATCCTCAAAAACAACCATTTCTTCAGGATTAACCCCTGTTCTTTCAACAATAAGCTGATAGAACTCCTTCTTGTACTTTTCAATTCCCACTCCTTTGCAAGTCTGAACAAATTCAAAATAATCATAAATCTGCAATCTCTTCAAGGCCGCAATAGCTAAAGGATCAATTGTTGCAGTGGCGGCCACCATTCTAATTTCCATATCCTTTAACTTCTTCAATAAATCTATTGCCCCTTTTTTTAGCGGAATACTATTTTCATAATGGAACCTCAGCACTTCCTCCATCTGCCTGTTTATTTCTTCACCAGACTCCTCTAGATTAAATCTATCCTTTATAACAAATGATGCCTGATAAAGACTGTACTCCTTTAGGCTTTCTCTTATATTTTTCTCCACCTTCATTCCCTTTTGTACAAGATAATCATATGCAAGGGTTTCCCATATTTCCATTGAATCAAATAGGGTTCCATCCAGGTCAAATATAGCCAATTTCATAGGTTTCCCTCCTCTATTAATAACTTAATTCTACCATGAGTCACTATTTTGTCAATCAAGTCCTATTATCTAGTATGCTCTTCTGATATAATTAGTGTAGCGAAATATTTTCAGGAGGGATTATATGAATTTTTTATTAGAAAAAGGCGGAGATGTAGAAGTAGTACTAGCATTTAAAGATACTGACAATGTAAATGAATCAAATGATTTATTCAGTTTTATCAAAGAAAAAAAGCTGTTTAAAGGAAATGAAGGTGAAGTCTATTCTCACCTTTTTAAAGATGGATCATATTTATTCTTAGGTTTGGGAGATGAAAGAAAGTTAAATTTCCAAGGAATTAGAAAAGCATTCTACTCTTTAGGTGAAAAGTCTCAAAAGCTTAATATTAGCAGCTTATCTTTAAACATTCCTAAGTTTGGAGAACTTTGTTATACCAGTACTTTAAAAGCTGTTGCTGAAGGATTGCTTCAGTCTCAGTACACTTTCGAAAAGTACAAAAGTGATAAGAGTGAGAAAACTCCTTTAGAAGATATATTCCTTGAGGTATTGGAAGAAAAAGTAGAAGAAGTCCAATCTGGGATTGCTGAAACTAAAACTATTATGGAAGGTGTATTCCTTACTAGGGATTTAGTTAATGAACCAGCAATAAACATGTACCCTGAAACACTTGCTAAAGCTGCTGTTGATGCCTTGACTCCCCTTGGAGTGGATGTTAAGGTATATGGTCAAAAGGAAATAGAAGATATGGGAATGGTTGCCTTTTTGGCAGTATCAAAGGGTTCAGAAAAAGAACCTCAGTTTATTGTAATGAAATACAATGGAGATCCATCATCACAAGATACCTTGGCACTTGTCGGTAAGGGTTTGACATATGATTCAGGAGGATATTGCTTGAAAACCGCTGAGGGTATGGCTACAATGCACTCTGATATGGCTGGTAGTGCTTCAGTAATTGGCGGATTATATTCAATTGCAAAAGCAGGACTAAAGAAAAATGTTGTGGGTATCGTTGCTGCCTGCGAAAATATGATTTCCGGTGGAGCATATAAAACTGGTGATATTATCAGTTCTATGTCAGGAAAAACCATTGAAGTTGGAAATACTGATGCAGAAGGTAGAATTACCCTAGCTGATGCACTTTGGTATGCTGCAACTGTTGAAAAAGCTCATAAGATAGTTGATTTGGCAACATTGACCGGTGCTTGCGTTGTTGCCCTTGGTAGTGTTAATACTGGTGCTATCACCAATAATCAAGCTCTTATGGATGAAGTTAGAGAAGCTGCAAAGATATCTGGAGAACCAGTTTGGGAACTACCCCATGATGAAGAATATAAGGAGTTATTTAAAAGTCATTTTGCCGACTTAAAGAACACAGGTGGAAGATGGGCAGGAGCCATAACCGCTGGAATGTTCCTTCAGGAGTTTGTAAATGATACACCGTGGGTTCATTTGGATATAGCTGGAACCTCATATATTTCCGGAGCAAGAGGATACCTTCCCAAAGGAGCAACTGGTGTTCCAGTAAAAACCCTGTTTAACTTGGTTAAGGGAATTTAAGTAAAAAGTCGTACCACAAAATGTTAAGTGGTACGACTTTTATTTATTCTTTAATACTCCCCCAAGTAAGCCTATTATTGCAAATATTGTATAATAGCCTGCTGAAGTAATGGAATTATTGGTTAGCTCCTCAACTCCCTTAATAATCAACTGATCTCCTCCAAATAATGAAACAATCCAGCCAACTATTAAGCCAACTATTAAGCCTCCTATCACCAGCACCACCTCCAATTATTATCAATCTCTATAATACCAGATTTATCTAACTTTTTCCATCTAAATTGTCCACTGGCCATGTATTATTCCAACAAGATGCCAAGCATTGTTATACTGTTCAAAAACTAATTTTAGACTTCTCCAATCCATACCTTCATATTGAGGGTCAAATCCAGTGAAGTGAAATTCTATGAATTGTCCATTTGGATATGCTGTATCAACATTGTTTAATGAATTTCCCATACCTATTTTTACATTATTACCTATCATATGAGGATTTTCAAAATCCACATCATAGATAAAACTATCGTAATAATCATCAAAGGTAAGGGTAATTGGATCTCCTATACCATCATAATAACCCCAAAGTAGAACTGTTGGACTATTCACCAGACTCTGGAACTGTCCTGCTTGAATTACAATATCATCCTGAATATTTACATAATCGTATGGAGTAAATCTTACACCTTTAGTGGGATGAACATATGCTCCCAGATCATCCATGTTCATATCTGCTATAAACTGGATTGCCTCAATGGCTGTTGTTAACAATGAATCCCCTGGAGTTGGACCAATGGACTCAATAACTTCATCGCCTTGGTCTAATTCTTCGATTTGTTGTTGAAGTGCTAAAATCTGTTGGTTTAGATCATCAACTTCATCATTTAAGGAAAGGATTTCACTATCTTTTTCCTGTAGTTGATTTTGCAGTTGCTCAATTTCCTCTGAATTATCCACTGCCGGTGTGGAACAACCTGAAATAATTAAAACTCCAACTAATAAAAAGGCTAATAATAATTTATTCTTATTAAACATTCATATCACACCTTAAAATATATTTGTCTTATTAGTACCCAGATGTGTTGATTCTAATATTTCAATAAGGTTACAATACTTTTTTAACAAATTAGATGGCTTCAATATCTTTCTTAATCCTTTGGGCGAGATTATTTATTTGTTCTTCCCTTTTGCCATTCTTCCAATCAACAATACCTGTACCTATTATTTTTGATTCCTTTTCTTCACAGATTACCTTTATCTGTTTAATTGCACTTGTTCCTCCCATCCAACTGAAAGGGAAGTAATGGGTTACATAGATATACACAGGCTTGTCCTTAATATCTTGTACTCTGGTTAAAAATGCCTTTAGGGATGGTGAAATTGAAAAGCCCCTTACAGGTCCACCAAATACTAAAACATCATATTGGTTTATATCTATATTGTTTGAGAATTGAATTTTGTTTATATCAATTTCATCTCTAACCTCACCACCAACGATATCCAATTTATGAAGTTCAACAGTATGATTAGCTTCATCCAAATTTCTCTTAATAACTTCTCCCACTGAGTATGTATGTCCGGTGAATGAGTGTATTATTATCCCTACTTTCATCTTATATCTCCTCCATTTATTTCGCCTTATTAAGTCCATTCTCTATGGCTTTTATAATTACTCTACTGCTATAGGTAGCCCCTGAAATACTGTCAACTTGTAGACTTTGTGCATCAATAACCCTCTCAGTAATTACCTCTGCTGGCTGGCCCATTCCATTACCATGATCTAATATGTTAATATCTTCGATTCGTCCATTTGCAATCTTAACTTCAACTGTTACTGAAACTGGTAATACACTATACTCTCCAATATATGAACCATCCTTAAGTTGAGTTATTTCAATATAATCTACTTCCATTGAAACAAGATTTTCAAGGCTACTTTTTAAGTACATGTAAGACCCAGCAAAGATAACAACAATAACAATTGCTACAACAATTAAAATTCTTTGCCACCTTTTCACCATATCCACTTCCTTTTATATTTTTCACTTTAAAGCGATTCCAACACAATTATACCACTTACAAATAGCTTTGCAAGTGGTATATACATTCATATAATTCTATTTTACCCTTTTAAGGATTCCTCCATCATGAATAAATTTCT
>JAUWAD010000123.1 GCA_030602225.1 Bacillota bacterium
TTATGCTGATTTAGACCGATTTAGATACAACTTGATTTCTACCATTTGATTTTGCCTGGTATAAAAGCTGATCAGTCATTTCTATAGCCATATTCTTGTCTATGGATGAATCCTTTGAAATAAATAATGCCCCGATACTAACTGAAATTCTCATATAATTGTCAGAACACCCAAATTCACTCTTTTCTACATGTTGTCGAATTCTCTCTGAAAAATCAATTAAGCTCTTCTCATCATCAATTCTTGCAATAATTACAAATTCCTCTCCTCCATACCTAGCTGCAAAATCTCCATCTCTTATATTTTCCATTAGTACCGATGCGAACTGTTTCAACAGTTCATCCCCACATAGATGACCACAGGTATCATTAATATTCTTGAAATGGTCTATATCCAATAATAGAATACCTAAATTACCTCGGTTCATCTTTCTTGAAACAAACATATCATCCATGAATTCATCAAAAGAGGTTCTATTCATTAGATTTGTAAGATAATCCTTCATGGCTAAATTCATGACACTGCTATAGGACTTTGTGGCAATATTGATATAGTAATTTGCTGAGTTGGAAACTCCCACAATATTAAGGATTACATTTAATGTATGGGAAAAAATCGTAAGTGAATAGTTAAGTTCTATCAGCGGGGTTGAATTTATTGAATAAAAGAACAAGCTGATAAATAATACTCCCTGAATAATGGCTCCCATTAATTTCTGAGATTTACTCCAATTGGTAAACATTATAAGACCAGACAGATTGAAGAAATAGTATTGAAACCCAGCTGTTAATCCAAATACTATAGTATGGACTGTGGTTGAAAATGTTATATATCCCAGATACAAAAGGGAGCTAAAGGCATATTTACCACTTTTATTCAAGTAAATAGATAGCAATGAGACAATTGAACCTACTAGATTAACTGAGGATGTCAACTACCCGCCACTTAGCCTTTTATAGCTTGAAGTGGGGGCTTGTAACTCTCCGGTGGTACAAGCGCTTTTCGGCTCCCACCTTTTGTCGCTCAAAGAGCGTGAGGTTACATCAAGGGTAGGCTGACAGCTACCCGACAATAACAGCTATACTGTTGTTGTCACTTCAACAATGTACTCTATTCCTTTTTGTTGAAGATTCATTGCTGATATACGGTCATCATTTGATGTGTACCTACAATTCTGACAACAGAATATATGCTTCTTCTTATTTCTATTGTCTTTGTGAGTATGTCCACACTTTGGACACGTTTGAGAACTGTATCTTGGGTCCACAACTATTGCAATTGATTCATTTATTTGTGACTTATACTCAATCATTTGCCTAAGCTGGTAAAATGCCCACGATACATAAACATATTTATTACTTTTGCGTACTTTTTCAGTAGTATTTCTAATACCTGTTAAATCTTCTAAAACAAAAAGAGTGTTTTTGCCATATTTATCAACAAGTGCCTTTGATACCTGATGGTTTACATCAGTCATCCAACGGTTTTCTTTTTGACCAATAGCTTTAAGTCTTCTTCTTGAAGAAGGAGTACCTCTTTGTTGTAGAGATTTTCTAACTTTAGAGTATTGTGCTCTTTTATCTTTAATATGGCGCCCTCTGTGGAAAAAAGTTTCGCCTTTAGAATCATAGGTTGTTGCAATAAAATTAACACCAAAATCAACACCAACTACCTGGTGGATATTATTTGGTGAAGCTTCCTTAAATTCCTTAGTCATAGGAATGTGTAAAAAGAATTTACCATGCTTATTTACAAGCTTTGCAGTTCCAAAGGACCAAGATCCGTCAAAATACTGCTCCATAGCCTTAGTTTCAAAAGGAACCTTAATTCTACCCTGCAAAGTATTTACAGAAAAAATACCATTTACTAAAGAATAGTCTCTGTTCCAAACAAGGTCGTATTCTGGCTTCTTAAATACAATCAAAGACCAGTCATGACCATTTGATTTAGCACTTTTATATCGTGCAATCACGGTCTTCATAACAGACTGAGCCATTTGTGACCGCATATCAAAGTTTTTTCTTAAAGGTTCGTAAGTTAGTGTATGTAATTTAGCTTGAGACAGGTTTTTGGTTGAAAAAACTTCTTTAGATGCAAAATTACAAGCTTTTCGATATGCAAAAAGAGTGTCTTTAATCAGAGGCACTTGTGTTTCATTAAGGTTAATTTTTATTTTAGCAGTAATAGTTGATTGCATATCTTTTGCCTCCTTTCAATAACAATACTATTATACCCCTATTAGTAAGGATCACAGCTTTAACTTCAATATTAAAAAACGATTCCTCCCACTACTTAGAGCAATGCTCTTGAAGTATGGGTATCCTCGCCCTAACCTTGATGAAATAAAGTTTATATAAGAATATATTTACCCAGACAAAGTATTGCTTTAACTGAAGGAAGCGATGATGTAGAATATTATTATACACCAACTAATGGGAGGATTAAAATGAAATATGATATTAGATTAAAACGAATCTATGAACCAAAGGCTGAGGATGATGGATACAGGGTTCTAGTAGATCGATTGTGGCCAAGAGGGATTTCAAAGGAGAAGGCAAGTATTGATTTTTGGGCTAAGGAGATATCACCATCCAATGAATTACGAAAGGAATATCATGCAAATCCAGATGATTTTCTTGGATTTTACAACAGTTACAGTGAGGAGTTGGAGATAAATGAGAGTTTGGATGAATTTATTTCCATGGTTAAGGAGAAGCTAGAAGTCAATAATGTTACATTCTTGTACGCATCTAATGACATGGATAAAAACCATGCATCAATATTAAAGGAGTGGGTGGAAAATAATGATAATTAAGGTCTTGGTGGAAAACACAACAGATATTGATGGTTTCAAAGTGGAGGATGGATTAAGTCTGTATATAGAAAGTGGCGGGAAGAAGATAATATTTGATACTGGGGTTAGTGACCTTTTCTTAACCAATGCACTAAAGCTAGGAGTTGATATTGAGGAAATTGACTATGTGATAATATCCCATGGACATTATGACCATGGAGGTGGATTAAAGCATTTCTTGGATAGAAATGAAAAGGCAAGTATTTACTTAAGTCAGTATGCTTTTAATAATTACTATGCAATAAGAGAAGGAAATTCCTTGGAGTATGTTGGGATAGATAAAAATTTAAGAGATAATGAAAGGATTATACTAATAGAGGACAAGCTAAAGTTATATGAGGGAGCAGAAATATATTCTGGTGTTCCCCATAAAGAAAAACTTCCTAATTCCAATAAGAATCTTTATGAGGAGATAGATGGAGATATAAAACCCGATAGATTCAGACATGAACAGAACCTTTATATAGATGAAAATGGGAAGAAAGTATTGATTTCTGGTTGTTCTCACAATGGAATAATGAATATTCTATCATACCACAATGATCTTTATGGGTTTAATCCAGACTTTGTCCTAGGTGGGTTTCATCTTTCAATGAAGGGTAAGTTCATGGAGTCAGATGACTACATTGAACAAATCAGTTCTGTGCTGTTAAATACCAAGGCTAAATTTTATACAGGACACTGTACAGGATTGGAAGCATTTAGCAAACTTAAGAATATTATGGGAGAAGAAATTGATTATATGTACACAGGTAAAGAAATAATACTATAAGGGGATATTATAAATGGTTGAGAAATTAGATTTCAAAAAGGCGTATAAGAATTTATACTTACCTAAGCCAGTACCATCCATAGTTGATGTCCCTGAAATTAGATTTCTAATGATAGATGGTAAGGGAAACCCAAATGATCCAGAAGGGGAGTACAATAGAGCTGTTGAAGTATTGTATGCCTTA
>JAUWAD010000047.1 GCA_030602225.1 Bacillota bacterium
GTTTAAGGAAGGCATATATCACATCCAGAACATCAATGCCTTGCATAGCAATTTAAGAAGTTGGATACAGAAATTCAAAGGTGTATCAACCAAGTATTTGGCGAATTATCTATATTGGTTTAAATGGCTGGAATTTTTCAAGAGCGAAAAGAGAGCCTTGAAGAGCAAACAGCTTTTAGTACACGCACATTCATCAAACTGTAATATTAGAATCAAAGATTTTCAAGGAAGGGAGCCAATATATATATAATAAAGATGATTTCTTCTAATACAGTTTGATATTTTATTGACAAAAAATAATTCGGAGGTATAAAGATGCCCATAATAATAGGCTATATAATAGTTCCATTAGTATTGATAACTATGGGAATAATTCAAAGAAAATATCCACCTCAAGATATTAACTCTGTTGTAGGCTTTAGGACTCGAAAATCTTCAAAAACTCAAAGAAACTGGGATATTGCACAACAATTATGTGGTAAATATTTGATTATTTCTGGTGTAATCAGTGCTGTTTTCTTCACTATCTTAGTTTTTGCAAATCAATTTCTAAAATTAAGCGATATTACTTTAGAATATTTATTTGCTTTACCCGCTTTCTTAGTGATTTTCACTATAGTTATTGTCAATAAAAAACTTCCTGATTAAAAGTTTGATGGAGTTAGAATGGCGTGTACTCATACTAAAGGGATTCAAAATTGAATCCCTTTAAAAACCTCTATTATCAACACTATATCCAAACAGAGCCTTATTAAAAGTACTGGAGCTTTATATAATCATACAGAGTTTGAGATGGTGCTGGATAATAAAAAACACAAGAATATAAAAACAAGAATAAACTTAAAAGTAGCAAGTAATAATGATGCCCAGGAAATAGCAAGGCAAAATGCCATATACTTTAATGAGGATATTTCCAGTGAAGATCTATTGGATGTGGAAGAAGATAGAAAAAGAGGTTTTCATATATTTTTAGCAGAATATAGTGGAAATGTAATTGGTAAGGTTCACCTTCATATATCCAACAAGGAAGGTGGTATTTTTGGCTTGGGTATATTACCAGAATATAGAAGTATGGGACTTGGCAGAGAATTGCTAAATGGATCAGTGGAAAAATTAATTGATCTTGGTGCTGATAATATATTCCTTCAGGTTGATGGAGAAAATGAAACAGCATTGGGTCTTTATACTTCCTGTGGATTTCAGGTTAAGTATGCAATGGAATACTACAGACTGAAAAGGGAGAAAACGTAAGATTTTTCAGAATTGCGTAAATTCAGCATAGTATTGTGCATATTAATAATGTATAATTATTGGAAAGGAGCATCAGAATATTACATAATGAGGTGAAGCATGAGGAAAAATGTTTGGAGTAAAGATTTTACATTAATCACCATTGGAACAGTTATATCCATTATTGGAAGTACGGTAATTAGACTTCCATTAAGTCTATTGGTCTTTGATGAAACAAATTCAACATTTTTAGCGGCATTGTTATTTATTACAGGCCTTATTCCAAGTGTAATAATACCAATAATTATTGCACCTGTAATAGATAGAAATCCAAAAAAGCCCATTGTTGTTGGGTTTGACTATCTTCTGGGAATCTTTTATCTGTTAATTGCATTGTTAGTTTACCGAATAGGATTTGTATTTAATATTTACCTGGTAATAAGCTTTTTACTTGGGATTATTGGTTCTGTTTATAGTATTGCATATCAAGCCTGGTTTCCGGATCTAATTCCAGTTGGGTTTGAGCAGCAGGGATTTGCAGTATCATCCAGTATCTACCCATCTGTAACAATTATAATGGCTCCTGTGGCAGCATTTCTCTATAAGACAATTGATATTCACTGGATATTTGTAATCGTAGGAGTATTGCTTATTATATCAGCAACATTTGAGCTGTTCATAGCAGAGACGATAAAGAGTAAGAAAAGTGGTAGTTCTGGGTTTAAAGGGTATATTAAGGAAATGATGAGTGGTATAGAATTTCTAAAGAAGGAAAAGGGTATAACATATATTTATTCTTATATAAGTGTTGTAAACGGTGTTGGAATGGGAAATGGCCTAATGACCCAAGCATTCTTCCAGACATCAGCCTTATTGAGTGTTACAATGCTGGGCATCATACAGAGTGCGGAGACTTTGGGTAGAGTGGTTGGCGGGATGTTCCAGTATAAGATAAAGGTTGATCCAAAAAAGAGATATGGTGTTACAAAGGTTGTATACATAGTATATGAAATGTTGGATATGATTCTTTTATTCCTACCCTATCCAGTCATGTTACTCAATAGATTTATTGCAGGCTTTGGAGGAATGGTCTCTGCAACACTAAGAGAGACTAGTGTGCAGTCATACCTGCCAAGAGAGATGAGAGCAAAGATAAATGCCGTATTTGGAGCAGCGATCAATCTGTTTATGATAATAATGCAACTTACAACAGGATTTCTGGGAGATATATTCGGATATAGACGGGTAGTGGTCATAATGACATCCTTTGCCCTATTATGTGTATATATATTTATAATTAGACCGAAGGAATACAATCAGAAGGTCTATGAAGCCGTAAGAGTTGAAGAAACAAAGTAAAATATCAGGAGCTACTAAGTAAGTTTAGTAGCTCCTTTAATGTTCAACTACATTCTATTTGAAGCATCCTGTGCAAGGACTGATCTAAGGCATTCATCGGATTTCATGGTAATCTGGAAGCATAATTTACTTCCTTTCATCTTCTCTGAAGCATAGCTTAATCCATTTGTTTTTTCATCCAGTAATGGATGATCTATCTGCTGAGGATCTCCCAGTAATATAACTTTAGTTCCTTTGCCAACTCTGGTGATTATACCTTTAACCTGCTTAGGGGTTAAGTTTTGAGCCTCATCAATTATTAGGTAGGTATTTGTAATTGACCTTCCCCTTATGAAGTTCATGGCTTCTGCAACAATAACACCTCTATAAAAAAGTTCATCTATCTTATCCCTTAACTGTTTCTCATTTCTATACCTTTCATTTTCATTTCTATCCACTAGAATTTCAAGATTGTCAATAATTGGTCTAAGATAAGGAGCAATCTTCTCTTCTTCAGTACCAGGTAAAAATCCTATATCTTCATCAAACTGAACATTTGGTCTTGTTATCAATATCTTTCTATACTTTCTAGATGATACCTCATATGTATGTTGAAGCCCTACAGCCAGTGAATAGAAGGTCTTGGCAGTTCCTGCAGTTCCCTTTACAATTACAAGGGGAGCTATTTCTGGATCCTGCATCAAAGCTTCCTGAAGAAATCTTTGACCAACGTTTCTAGGTTTTACACCAAATGGCTCTTCGTTAATACTTCTTAAAGGTACTATCTTGCTGCCATCAAATCTTCCAAGAAGGGTCTTTTTTTCATTTGTTTCAGAGTGTAGAATGAAGAATTGATTTGGTATGGGAAAAACATCTATTCTATCTAGCCCATTCACTGTATATATGTATTCAGGGGAGATTCCCTTCTTTTTAAACTCACCCATAGCCTTATCACTGGTATAAACATCCATTCTACCTGTGTATTGAGATTCAAAATCTGGCGATTGTTCAGTGGTGAAATCTTCAGCTGGAACACCCATCATTTGAGCTTTTAATCTAACTATTATATCCTTGGTTACCAGGATTACATTATCACCTTTTTCAATTAAGCCTTTACATACCTTTAGTATCCTATTATCACATGTATCTCTATAAAAACCTTCAGGGATTTCGACCGAATTATAGTTTGTCTCGATTTTGAGCATCCCTCCTGATTCTAGCATAACTCCTTCATACAGGCTTCCCTTAGTTCTTAAACTTTCAAGATACCTTATTGCCTGCCTGCAGTTCGCACCTCTTTCTGCATCGTCATTCTTGTGCTTATCCAACTCTTCAAGGACTGCCACAGGAAGGATAACTATATTATCCTCAAAAGAATGGAGGGCAGCTGGAGACTGGATTATCACGTTGGTGTCAAGCACGTAGGTTTTTTTCATAGGATAACCTCCAATTTACTTAGTTAGAGTGCTAAACTTCTTATTCTAATTATACTATATAATCTATTTATTTAAAATCAATAAATTGTATAATTTAGGTAAAATCATACAAAAAATCAACTATATATTGTGTACATAAGGAAATGCTTAAGGACTTGATATTTTCATTTAAAAAAATGCAATTCTGGGTATACATAAAATTAGGTGATAAAAATGAAAAAGTTCATGAAACGTCTATTGATAATTATAGTTGTTATTTCGTTATTAAGTGTGGCAGGCTTATATATTTACTCTCTTGATTACTATAGGGCTGATTTTAATGAAGATTTGATAAATGATCCTGAAATTGCACTAATTGAGACAAAACAATATATAGCTCAATATCCCACAAGACAGGTTGTAAAAGAAGGTATAATATTCTATCCCGGTGGTAAAGTTGAACATAGAGCATACCTACCTATCTTAAGAGAGCTTTCAAGAAATGGATATATAACTGTGGTTGTGGATATGCCCCTTAATCTGGCAGTATTTAACCAGAAGGCAGCAGATGATGTAATTATTGATTTCCCAGGAATTGATTCATGGTATATCGGAGGGCATTCCCTGGGGGGAGCAATGGCTAGTGGATATCTTGCAAAGACTGATTATGAATTTAGTGGTCTCATACTACTGGGTTCGTATCCTATAGAGGATCACGAACAGGATGTTCTGCTGATTTATGGTGAAAATGATGAGATTCTAGATTTAGAAAGAATTGATCAAGGATTAGGTCCCTTTGTAATTGAAGGGGGTAATCATGCTTACTTTGGGAATTATGGACTTCAGAAGAAAGATGGAGTTGCAACCATTTCCAGGGAGGAGCAACAGGATTTGACAATAGGATATATTTTAGAATTTATTAGAGGAGATGATTAAAATAATTATTGGTGCACACTTATCAGTATCAAATGGGTTTTATCATATGGGGGTTCAGGCAAGGGATATCGGTGCAAATACCTTTCAGTTCTTCACCAGAAATCCCAGAGGGAGCAAGGCAAAGGATCTGGATCTTGATGATATTAATAAAATGAATGTGTTTTTAAAGGAGAATAATTTTGGCAGAGTATTGGCTCATGCCCCATATACATTAAATCCCGCATCCTCTGATGATAGAATAAGGGGTTTTGCATTGGAAGTAATGGCAGATGATATCAGTAGGTTGGAAAACATTCCTGATGCATTATATAATCTCCATCCTGGTAGTCATGTGAAGCAGGGAGTTGATGTTGGGATAGAGCTTATTATCCAAGCTCTAAATCAGGTTATAAAAGAAGAACAATCTACATTGGTTCTTCTGGAAACCATGGCAGGCAAGGGAACGGAAATAGGTGGTAAGTTTCAGGAACTAGCTAGGATTATTGATGGAATAAACCATAAGGATAAGATAGGGGTATGTCTTGATACCTGTCATATCTATGATGGATCATATGATATTATAAATAATCTAGATGGGGTATTGGAGGAGTTTGATTCCATAATAGGATTGGACAGATTGAAGGCGATACATTTAAATGACAGTAAGAATCCCTATGGAAGTAAAAAGGATAGACATGAGAAAATAGGAGAAGGCACTTTAGGGCTTAATACTTTCAAGAGCATAATAAATCATCCAAAGTTAAGACATCTTCCTTTCTTCTTGGAAACTCCAAATGAAATAGAAGGTTATAGAGAAGAGATCAGTTTATTAAGAAGCTTATACAAAAAATAACAAAAGAGTTATTAGTCTTAGTAGGATTAATAACTCTTTAATGTTAGTCGATATTTATAAAGGAGTACTTTTTATCCAATGGTTCAATGGATTTTATAATTGAACTTCCAAGACATACTGCTCCTTGGTACAAAACAGCAACTTGACCTGGTGTCACTGCCTTTACTGGATTATCATAGATAATGCTTAATGTTCCATCAGGAAGTTCACTGACTGTCACAGGGATATCCTTTTGTCTATATCTAAATTTTGCAGTACATTTAAGTGGAAACTCAGGGGATTTATCCAATATCCAGGCTGGATCCTCTCCTATCATGGAAGTTGAGTATAGTGAAGGATGTTTTTCACCTTGTGCAACATATAGTATATTATTTTTAAGGCTCTTGCCGGCAACAAACCAAGGCTCTCCTGTCCCAACTCCACCAATTCCAATACCTTTTCTCTGTCCTAAAGTATAGTGAATAAGACCAGTATGTTCTCCAATCTTCTCTCCATCCACATCTATTATTTTACCTGGAGTTGATAATAGGTACTTATCAAGGAATTCATCAAAATCCCTCTCACCTATAAAGCATATTCCAGTTGAGTCCTTCTTCTTTGCTGTGTAAAGTTCGTATCTATTAGCAATTTCTCTAACTTCGGATTTTTCCAGATGGCCTATTGGGAAGATTGTCTTAGAAAGGGCCTTTTGTCCAATTCTTGATAAGAAGTAGCTTTGATCCTTGTTATCATCCTTACCCCTTAACAATAGATACTGACCATCTTTCTCCATAACTTGGGCATAGTGTCCCATGGCAATATAATCAGCATCCAGTTTTAAGGCGTAATCAAGGAATGCATTGAACTTTATCTCCTGGTTACACATTACATCTGGATTAGGAGTTCTACCCTTCTTATACTCATCAAGAAAGTAGGTAAATACTCGGTCCCAATATTCTTTTTCAAAATTTATAGTATAGCATGGGAAACCAAGCTGATTGGCAACTCTCTTAGCATCTTCAGCATCTTCAGTGGATGTACATACTCCATCCTCATCCTTTTCCTCCCAATTCTTCATAAAAAGACCTACTACTTCATAACCTGCTTCCTTGAGAAGAATTGCAGATACGGAAGAATCAACTCCCCCACTCATACCCAATATTACTTTTTTGCTCATAATTATTTCCTTTCCTGAAACCTTTAAAAATATCACTTCACAATCTGAAGTGATTCATAGAAAATCTATTTAATATCATTAATATAATAGCACCTGTCAATTTCATTTGCAACTATTTTGGTTGGAGATGTTAGAAAACATTGATTTTAAGCGATAAAAGTGCTACATTAAAAGTGTGGGAGGGATAAGTATGAAATTTAACAAACTTATTGCACCAATTATTATTACGGCAATTTTGGTTGTCTATCTGGGTACATATATCTGGGGATGGTCGAAGGTACCATTACCACCAATACCAAGACTCTTAGGATTATTAATACCATTGGGATTGATGGGAGTTAGTGTATTTGTTTTAGTGGAAAGAATAAAAGAGGTAAGGAGTGGTGAAGAAGATGATCTTAGTAAATACTGATTACATCACAGGGAAGAATTTTGAGATGCTGGGTCTAGTAAAGGGAAGTACCATTCAAAGTAGGAATGTGGGACGAGATATTACTCAAGGCTTTAAAACCCTGGTGGGTGGAGAGCTAAAGGCGTATAATGAAATGATGAACGATGCAAGAGCCCTGGCAACAAAGAGAATGGTTGAGGAAGCAAATTCCATGGGAGCAGATGCAATAATAAATATCAGATATTCATCAGCTGCTATTATGCAGGGAGCAGCAGAAGTAATGGCATATGGAACAGCGGTTAAGTTTGTTTAGAATAAGCAGGTTATCCTGCTTATTTTTATAGAGGTGATAATAATGAAGTTACCAAAAATAAATAGATTAAGAATGTTTGACACCATCCTTATTGTGGGAGTCATTATCTTTTTTGCTTTAATTAGAAGACCTTTGTTTAGTATAATCAACCCTTTTATTTATGCCATAATAGCATCATATTTACTTAATCCATTGGTAAAATTAATTGAAAGAAGGAAGATAAAAAGAATTTATGCAATACTAATTGTTTTTATACTTATTTTTGGCGTTATCTTTGGAATGCTAATGACATTTATACCACGTTTAAGTAATGATATTGGGGTATTTGTTGGGGAATTACCGAATATTATCGATGGATTCGTTGGTTTTGTAGAAGGACTTGAAGATATAAATATTCCCTTTATAAACGAAAATATTAGAGACTTTTTCAACTTTGAAGGGGAAATAGAGAGAATTACAAATTACTTAAGGGGAGCTTTTGGAGATATATTAAACATACTCATATCATCAACTGGAACTCTGCTGGATCTAGTAATGACTCCAATAATAACCTTCTACTTTCTTAAGGATAAGGATAAGATAATAAATTTCTTTACAAACTCAATAAATGAATCAAAGCTAGATGAGATCAAGAAAATTGGTCGAGATATTGATAAGGTTCTAGGTGGATTTATTAAGGGACAATTGACAGTTGCCTTATTTGTAGGTATTCTAACTGGGATTGGATGCAGGATAATAGGGATACCTTATTCCTTAACTATAGGATTAGTTGCAGGAATAACCAATATCATTCCATACTTTGGACCATGGTTAGGAGGAGTAATACCTGTGGTTCTTGGATTAATGGAAAAACCCATACTTGCCCTTTGGGTTATAATATTAATAGTTATAATTCAACAAATTGAGTCAAGTATAATATCACCTCAGATTATGAGCCATTCTGTTGGGCTTCATCCTGTGGCGGTAATATTTTCTGTTCTTCTATTTGGAAATATGTTCGGTGTTGTGGGTATGATCCTTGGTGTACCTACTATGGCTGTGCTTTATGTTCTGATGGGATATGTTCTTGAATACAGAAGATCTTATTTTAAGGAAAAGAAGAGAGAGATATGAAAAATTTAGCCATTGTGTATTTTAGTCCAAATGGAACAGTAAAAAAGTGTGTTGAGAGTATTGCTAGAGGCATTGAAGATACTCTGACTGAAGAAGTATCAATTGAACATATTAATATTACAAAGAAGGAAAATAGGAATAAGGAGCTTGAATTTTATAAGGACCAGTTGGTTATAATTGGAATTCCAGTGTATGCTGGAAGAGTTCCTAATATTTTAATTAAGTACTTAAGGACTTTTAAGGGAAATGATGCAATGGTATTCCCCATTGTGGTATACGGAAATAGACATTATGATGATGCCTTGGTGGAGCTAGGGGATATTCTTGAACAATGTGGTTTTAGAGTCATGGGAGCTTGTGCAGCCATTGGTCAACATAGTTTTTCCAGTACTTTGGGATTAAATCGCCCGGATGAGAATGATGTTAATGATTTAAGAGGAATCGGTAGAAGGCTTTATGATAATATCATATCAAAAAATAGATTTGATATAGATAACATACCAGGAAACAGACCCTATAGACCATATTATCAACCTAAGGATAGAAATGGTGATATTGTAAACTTTAAGGATATAAAACCAGAAACATCAAATGCATGCATAGACTGTAAGATATGTTATCATGCATGCCCCATGAGTTCCATTGATTATGATGATGTGAGTAAGATACAAATCTGCATAAAGTGTTGTGCCTGCGTAAATCAATGCCCTACAGGTGCCAAGGAATTTCTAGATACTGATTTTGTACATCATAGAATAGAATTGGAAACAGATTACTGTAAGCCTAAAAAAATTGAGTACTTTCTCTAATAGGAAAAGCAAAGCAGAAAAATTATTCCCAGTTCTTTGAACTGGGATCTTTATTTAGTATTCAACATTTTTTAGGAATAGTCCATGGGGTGGAGCTGTAATTCCAGCATCAGCTCTTATTTTATTCTCCAGAACATCCATTATCACATCTTTATCTAGCCTGCCAGATCCTATCTGAACCAGAGTACCAACTATTATTCTAACCATATTGTGAAGAAATCCATCTCCTTGGATTTCAATGGAGAGAATGTCACCTTCTTGATTAAACTCAATTCTACTGATGGTTCTAGTGGTGGATTTTTTATATCGCTTTAGTGATGAAAATCCTATAAAGTCATGGGTTCCCATGAAGAATTCTGAAGCCTTTTTCATGATCTCAATATTTAAGTCATCTGCAACATACCAACTATATTTTCTCATAAAGGGGGATTGATACTTGCCTATCCAAATCTTATACTGGTAGGTTTTTGATTTAACATTGTATCTTGAGTGAAATCTATCATCCACTTCTTCAATATCCCTTATAACTATATCATTTGGGAGATAATGATTTATGTACTCCTGGATTTCCTTAGTGTTAAGAGTAGAATCTATCTTGAAATTGGCAACCTGATAGTAGGCATGTACGCCTGAATCCGTCCTTCCTGAACCAGTTATTTCTATATCTTCCCCTACCATTTTACTGATAACCGATTCGATTTTACCTTGGATTGTTCTGTCTGAATCCTTTAATCTTTGCCACCCAAGATATCTTGAACCATCATATTCTAAAACAATCTTTATATTTCTCATACTATTCTCCTATATCGAATGTAAATCCTTCGCCTTCCACTTCAGTAACATGTGATATTGAAACAAATGCTTTTGGGTCAACAGTCCTTATATAGTCTCTGATTTTTATATATTCACTTCTGGATACTATTGTATTTATTATCCTCTTATCATCCTGAGAATATCCTCCAGTGGCATGATAAATGGTAGTTCCCCTACCGGCACTATGGAGTATAAAGTCATTAATCAAGTCAAGTTCCTTGGATATGATCATCATATTGATTTTCACATTAAAACCAGAGATCATCTTATCTATTACAAATGAATTAATTACTATTCCAAGAAGGGCATACATTCCGAGTCTTGCTCCAAATACAAATCCTGCAAAGAGAGTAATGAAAAAGTCAGACATTAGAAGAGATTTCCCTATTGCCACATTAGTGTATTTGTTTATTATTTTTGCAACAATATCCGTACCTCCAGTGGATGCATTCTGATTAAATACAAAACCCATTCCAACTCCTGTGATAAGTATTCCAAAAATAAGATTGATGAATAGGTCATCGGTAAAAGGAGCAGTCATAGGATAAATAAGTTCAAATAAGCCGATCATTCCTGATAATGCAAGACTGGCATATACAGTATACCCTCCAAATTCCTTTCCCAATACTAAAAAAGCAGTGATAAATAGAATTATATTTAAAATACCCAATATAACTCCCATGGGGATGGATGGAATAAGATAACTTAATATCATAGCCAAGCCTGTTGCTCCCCCTACTGCAAGATTTGATGGCATGAGAAAGAAGTATAGACCTATTGTCATTACCATTAAACCAAAATTTATTATTATGAATCTTTTGAAGTTAAATTTCATACTTAGATACCTCCATATCTTTAACTTACATATTATAATACTATATTTTAATTATAACAAGTACAATACTTTACATCGGTATTATTAAAGCTTAAAATAGAAATAGAGAGAATTTTTGAAATATGGCAGAAAGGTTGATTATATGAGTGAAATATTTGAGTCAGGATATATTAGAGGGATTAAGGTAAAAAACAGGTTGGTATTACCCCCCATGGTAACATTTAGCTTCTCTGAGAATGATGGTTTCGTTACAGATAAGAAGATTTTTCATTATAAAACCATAGCTGAAAATGGGATAGGTATAGTAATTGTTGAAGCCACATGTGTAAATAAAGATGGGAAACTATCAGAGGACCAGCTGGGGATCTGGGATGATAAGTATATAGAAGGACTATCTAAGCTTTCCCAAGAAATACATAAAGAAGGCTCCCTGGCAATCATTCAAATTCATCATGCAGGATTAAGAAAAAGAGGAGAGATAATCCAAATTCCTGTTACCTCATCAGATTATGATGATGGTAAAACTAAGGGAAGGGGTATGACCCTTGAAGAGATAGAAATGGTTAAGGATGACTTTATACAAGGTGCAGTTAGAGCCCAAAAGGCAGGATTTGATGGAGTTGAGTTACACGGAGCTCATGGGTATCTTCTTACTCAATTCTTTTCAGAAAAAATTAATAAAAGAACTGATTCCTATGGTGGAAGCTTTGAGAATAGAAATAGGTTAGCATTGGAAATATTAAGAGGAATAAGGGAGAAAACCAGTGATGACTTTATAGTTGGAATAAGAATGGGCTCAAATGAGAATAGTTTGGAAGAAAGCATTGAAAGGGCAAAGGTATTTGAAAAGGAAGGGTTTGACTTTTTACATGTATCAACAGGTTTTGATGGTACTCCCCTTGATGTGGAATTACCAGAAGACTTTCCCTGTAACTGGATAGTATATGGAGCTACCAGGATAAAGGAGAATGTAAGTATTCCAGTTATGGGAGTAAATATGATCAAGGAGAAGCAACAGATAGATTATCTATTAAACAATAATCTTCTGGATTTTGTTGCCATAGGAAGGGCTCAGTTGGCAGACTATGACTTTACAAGGCACCTAAAAGAAGGTGAAGACATATTGACATGCTTAGAATGTAAGCCTTGCAAGTGGTTTAGCAATGGGGAAAATTGTCCAAGACAAATCCAATTGGGCAGATATAAATAAGTCGGTTATCCTATTTATAATAGGGTATATATAAAAAGCAGTACTAATAACAATAAATAAGGAGGCTGAAATATGGATTATCTGGAGTTTGCAATTCAAATGGAACTGGATGGAGAAAAGTATTATTTAGAACAAGCTGAGCAAAACAAGGATACAGCTCTTTACAAGGTGTTTACGTTATTGGCAAAAGATGAGAAAAAACATGCAGACATAGTTAGAAACTATGCTAATGCAACTAATTACGAATTAAGTGAAGAAAATGCATTTACTGAATTTGAAAATGTATTTTCGAAGCAAGGGGATTTTAAACTGGAATTGAAGGAAGTTCCAGATCAACTTGATGCTTACAGATTAGCTTTATCAAAAGAACAAGAAAGTATAGATCTATACAAGAAAATGCATGAAGAAGTTGAAGATGAAAAGGGAAAAGCGTTATTTGCATACTTAATAAAACAGGAAGAATATCATTATCAGATATTTGATAATGTTGTACAGCATCTAAGAAAAGCTGAAGATTGGGTTGAAGATGCAGAGTTTGGAGTAAGAGACACATATTAAAATTAGGCAGCTACTTCGTGGCTGCTTTTTCCAATTGTAAGGAGAGGATTCATTTGAAGGATAAATTGGTTGTAATTGATTGTCAAAACGATTTTATAACTGGAAGTTTAGCTTGCTTTAACGCCATAAGTGCAGTTAAGTATATAGTGGACTATATAAATAAGAATGAAGTTAATGTTTATTATTCAATGGACTGGCATTCCAATAATAACAAGAGTTTTACTGATAATGGAGGAATCTGGCCCGTCCATTGTGTAAGAGAAACCTTTGGGGCAAAACTTTATAAGGACTTTTATTCTGAAGTGATGGATGAAGAAAATAAACCCAATGAGAATAATATGTACTACAAGGGACTTGATGATACAATTGAGGAGTATTCAGCATACAATGCTAAGAATAGTAGGAATGTGTTTTTAAGTGAGGAAATTGGAGATAGTGTTATTATTTGTGGAATAGCCAGTGAATATTGTGTCAGGGAAACTGTTCTTGAGTTTAGGAATGCAAACAAAAAGGTATATATCTTATCTAAGGGTCTAGGGTATGTGGATATTAATGGGCATGTAGATAATATTAATAAACTTAAAGATCTGGGCGTGGTGATAATATAAAGATAAGAAGGTGAATGGATTGAATGATGAAAAGATTGTATATATCAATTCCCAGGAAGAGTTAGATGCTTTTAAGGAGAATAAATTCTTTGTTCTATACTTCAGCTCAAAGGATTGCAGTGTTTGTCACTCGGTATTTCCTAAGATGATGGATTCATTGGAGAAGTACTCTATTAAGGTGGGGCGAATAGATGTGAATGAACAGCTGAAAATCGCAGGCCAACATCTAATATTTTCAATCCCAACAATTCTCATATTTAATGAAGGACAAGAGGTATTTAGGGAGAGTAGATTTATTAATTTCAGTAACTTCAATAGATTGTTGAATATTATGTTTGATTAAACCACCTTAGGGTGGTTTTTTTACATGGTATTGTTAACATATGTAAATTAAAGGGTATTAAATTTAGAAGAAATAGAACTCACCAAGGAGGTAAGGACCATGCTAATTAAAGATATTATGACAAGGGAAGTTATTACTGTCAGCGTTGAGGATACAGTTGAAACGTGTGCTAACCTATTATTAAAGCATAATCTAAGCGGACTTCCTGTACTGGATAAGGAAGGCAAATTGGTTGGAATAGTAACAGAGGGAGATCTTATAAGAAGAGCATCAAGGATTAAGGGTCCAGCCGTACTGGAAGTATTGGGAGGTTTAATATACTTGGATAGTCCCAAGAAATTCATGGATGAGTTAAAGTCGTCAATGGGGCAGATGGCTGGTGAGGTTATGACTAAAAAGGTTGTTACCATCGATCCAGAATCAACTGTGGAAGATGGAGCAACATTACTTGTTGAAAAGAAAGTAAAGAGACTTCCAGTAGTAGATAAAGAAGGCAATCTATTGGGAATAGTATCTAGAAGAGATATTATGAGTTACTTATTTCCTTTAACCTAGTGATAATTAAGGGGGAGATTTATGAAGCGATCAGGGGAAGTTGTGTTAAGCTTGGGTACTATAATTGCTTATTTAGTGATGGTGGGAATGAATGCTTTGGCTAATGTGCTTCCCATCAATGGAATAACCACAGGAGAGGTTTCTGATCTTTATGGCAATCTTTTTGCCCCTGCAGGAATAACCTTTTCAATATGGGGTTTAATTTATTTGCTCTTAGGTGCATATTGTATTTATCAGTTTAAATATATAAAGAATAAGGATAAGAAGTGGAGGTTACTTAATAGAATTAACCTCTTATTTTTGTTTACAAGTATAATAAATAGCATTTGGATAGTATTTTGGCATTACAGTTTAATAGGTTCCACTTTGATTCTTATGATACTACTATTAGTTTCACTGATACTGATTAGACTTTCGATAAGGGATGTGCCAGTGAGTACTTCAAACTTCCTATTTATAACTCTCCCATTTAGTGTATATTTTGGGTGGGTAAGTGTTGCTACCATCGCAAATGTAACAGCATACCTTGTGAAGACACAGTGGGGAGGATTTGGTTTATCTCCTGTGATATGGACGGTCTTCATACTAATTACAGGTTTAGCAATAGGAGCTCTTACTACAATCTTTTTCAAGGATAAGGCGTATGGTTTAGTTTTTATTTGGGCATACCTTGGAATTACAATAAAACATATTAGTGAAAGTGGTTTTGATTTTCAATATCCATCAATTGTAGTTGCAGCAATTCTTTCAATGATTGTGTTGTCATATGTTGTTATTTTTAAGACGAAGAACAGTTATACTTAAGCTGTTTATTGATATTTTAACCGGGTATTAATTACTGGACTTTAATAAAATATAGAGATAAAATAATTATAATGTAATCAATACAAGGGGGTGGGAAAATGATACAATTTTTGAAGTACTATTTGGTGGCATTTGTAGTATTTTTTGCCATAGATCTGGTTTGGCTTGGAGTGGTAGCTAAGAATATGTACAAAGAACACTTAGGATTTATCATGAGTCCTAATGTTAATTGGGTGGCTGCAATAGGATTCTATATGGTATTTATTGCTGGATTGATATTCTTTGCACTAAATCCAGCAATTGAAAAAAATAGCATTGTATATGCCATATTAGTAGGTGGTTTCTTCGGTTTCATAACTTATGCAACATATGATATGACCAATCTGGCAACTCTTAAGGATTGGCCAGTTTTTATTACCGTTGTGGATATAATTTGGGGCACGATTCTGTGTAGTCTAACCACCACAGTGAGCTTTTTAGTTTTAAAATTTTTAGGATGGACTTAATTCTAAACAGGGGGAGTGTAAAATGACAATAAAACAGATGACCGGTGAAAACATTTATCATGCATTCTTATCAGGTGCAAATGAAGTTATAAAGCAGAAGAAGGAACTTAACAGAATAAATGTATTCCCTGTGCCAGATGGTGATACCGGATCAAACCTAGCCTATACCATGTATACTATCGTTCAACAATCAAAGGCTCAGAAAACAGTTAAAAAAACCATGGAGTCAATTGCTGAGGCTGCTTTAAATGGGGCAAGGGGTAATTCAGGTATTATTTTTGCTCAGTATGTTAATGGCCTTTATATGGAGATGGATGAAGGGGATGATATTTCCATTGAAGGATTCACATTAAGTGCCAATAAGGCTGTTGATTATGCATACAAATCAATTTCTAACCCGGTGGAAGGAACTATGATAACTGTAATTAAGGATTGGGCAGCTTACTTGAGAGAATCATTCAGAGATTGATACAATTTAATGAACCTCAAACTTGCTGCGCTTAGGGGTATGCAAACTCAAAAAGGGTATGCAGTAGTTTAGTTAAGGTGGGGGAGGAATATATGGATAATGAATTTACTATAAAGAT
>JAUWAD010000019.1 GCA_030602225.1 Bacillota bacterium
TTTTCTAAAGGCATCAATTGATAGGTTGTAAAAATCCAGAGCAACTTTGTAATTTCCAAACATGGCTTCAGAAATTCCTCTGATATTGTATAAATCTCCTAGAAAATCATTTATTCCTTCATAAAGAGATATCTCAATGCCTTTTTTGACCTCAACTTGTAATCTTTCCAGATCACCAGCTGAAATTAGGGCTCTAGATTTTACCATTTGAGCAAATATTCTTATCCTTGGATCAGTTATCATGGGAAGTTCTTCCTCAACGCCACTTAGAACCTCCATTGCAGAATTCATTTCATTCTTTCTCGTATATATGTCTGCCTTATATATCTGAGAATAAAGGTAGATATCAAGTCTTCCAAGCTCTAGAGACAATTTATCCAATCGCTCCAGGTACGAGGTTAAGGACTTCAGATCCCCCTTTATCAATGTCTTATCAGCAAGTTGAAATAATATATCAAGCTCCTTATCTGGATTTTGACCATTTACCGCTCCCAGGGCATTTTCAAGGAGTGCAATAACTGTGTCGCTATACTTGTTTTCCTGAGAAGCTATTTTTTCTTCGATAATCTCAAGACAAGTTTCAACTTCACCGACTTTCTTCAACTGATATATAAGTTCCTCAAAATTATATGGTTGAAAATTTTCCTTGTCATTGCAAATATATTGGACTATCATCCCATGGTATGATAGTTTATCCTCAATTAAATTATCATAAATATATCCTTTAAGATCCTGTTCCACAAAGAATACAGATTCAATCTCAGCACTTCTAAAGTTTAGGACTCTTCTTTCAACGAACTTATCAATGCAGTAGTTAAGGTCATTAATGGTTAAGTTCAAATGTTTAATCAGATACTTAACAGGTGTAGGTGAATCAAATGCCGATATGAATTTTAGCACAAGGATTTCCTCTGGAGAATACCCTATTATGTGATTTATTATGGTATCACTATAATTCTTTGGATAATCCAGTGCACTGTAATCCCTATCTGCAACTCCCCAGTGTCCCTCGTCTTCATTAATATAGAGATCCCCTTTATCAAACAAGTGCTTTATGATCATTTCCAGGTATCTAGGATTACCCTTTGTTTCCTGATAGAGCACCTTTGCAAAGTTCAATGGAACATATCCAATACCTAGAACTTCCTTAACAAGTACTGAAGTATTCTCATAGTTAAGATTATTGATAACCAAATAAGAGTCCTTACCCTTTAATTTCCATTCGTTAATAATACCCATACTTAAAGGATCAGCCATTGTGGCTTCATTAAGAGTAAACACAAATACCACCTTCTTGCTCCTAAGGCGGGTTGATATGTAATCAAGCATACTCAAGAATTCATGGTTTCCATTTTCCAGACCACTTACTCCCAGATATATGAATCTGTTTAATGATAAGTTAATCAGTTCATCAATGAGTAAATTCAATACTTCATATCTATCATCAATCTTACTAAGGTCATGGGTTGAGACCTTATCCCTTCCATAAACCCTTAATAGATTGGGACTTTCCACATCACTGATACATTCAATATTATTAAGTGCAAAGGCATTGCTAATAAAACTGGCTAGAGATAAAAGATTCCAAGTATCACTTGATGTTAACTCCAAATTGCTATACTTGTTACCCCTCATTTCACTTAAGAATAGTATTTCCTCCAGCAATCTTTTCTTGCCAGTTCCATTGCCACCTGATATAAGGAGTTTATTATCAATAGAGTATCTTTGCTCTATTGATTTCTCAAGATTCTCAACCTTCTCTAGTACATCATCCCTACCAATTAGTCTGACTCTAAAGTAAATACTCTCCCTTTCTCTTTTCAGATCTCTTGAGTGCTTTACTCCTGTTATTTCCTCTAGTTTGTTAATGATACTTCTAATGTCTAATTGTCTTTTGATTGGATCCTTGCTGGTACAAATAGTTACCATGTCCTTGACCTTGATTTCGCTGTCTTTACCTAATGTGTTAAAGTCAAAAGGCCATGATTTAATAAGCATACCTATTGAATATATGTCTGCCTTGTGATCTATATTCTTTTCATTTAATAAGACTTCTGGTGGTAGAAACTGATGGTACTTGGAGTTAATGCTCAACCTAAAATACTCCTCCATGGAGCTTGTGAGATTCATCAGTTTAATTTCCCCATCCTGGTAGAAGATGTTTGATGGGTTTAAGACTTTATAAATAATACCTCTAAAATGAAGATAGTCTATTACATCAATGATTTTGTATAGGCTTTCAACAGGTGGAGGATTATCCTTGTTGTTTATGTAGTCCTCTATTCTATCCCAGGTGATATACTCACTGGTTACACAGTATAGAGGCTTATTGTTTTCCTTAAGATTTATGTTTGTTATAAGTTCAATATTATAGGAGGCTAGAAGATTCCCATGGAAATAGTTTCTATAACTTTGAATATTCTGGATCAAATCTTCAATTATTCTTCTGTGATCATGCAAGTTCAGTATTTTTAAAAATAATCTGGAAGATGGATTTTTTATGTTTTCTACTACATAAGATTCCCCTTCCTTGCCCTTATTAAAGGTTCTTACAACCCTATACTTATTATTTATTAGCTGCATGAAATCACCTCCACTAATAATTAGTCATCACTCATATTATGATGAAGCTTCTCTAATGCTGTTTTTAGGTGTTCCTTTTCATCAAGGGTCAGGTCATTGAGTTTTGTTTCAAGGAACTGGATTCTCTTTTCCAGAACTTTATCAAGAATATTATGTCCCTTATCAAGAACAATAATCCTAACTACTCTCTTATCCTTTTCATCCTTGGTTCTTTTAACCAGTTCTGCCTTTTCCATTCTGTCTATAAGATCAGTTATGGTGCTGCAAGCTAGATCCATCCTCTGGCTTAATTCACCAATTGTAAGGTCTCCACTATTTATTAGTATTTGAAGGGCAGTAAACTGAGGTACAGTAATATTAAAATCATTAAGGATAGACCTTCCTTTTTTTCTTATTATATAATCTACCTTTCTTAAATGCCTTTCAATTGAAATTACATGTTCTCTATTTTCTGCTCCCATAACATCCTCCTAAACAAGTATTTTAAGTCCTTTGGGTATGACCATTAATTGTGCTGGTAGTTTACCACCATATTCTCCATCCACATCCACTACTATATCTTCATCACTGGTAATTCTAACGCTCTTGGTTTTAAAGTACTTAACCTTTGGATGATTAATATGATGGCCAGTCAATACATTTAAGAATATATTGGCCAACTCCGCCACATCCGCTTTCTTGATCAGCACCACATCCAGCAGACCATCCAGAACATCAGCAGTTGGTGCCAGATGCATAAAACCTCCGATTGAGGAACTATTGGATACTACAAAAAGCATTATGTCTTCATGGGAAGTGAATTCTTCACTTTCAATCTTCATCATAACAGGCTCAAGACCTTCGTTGACCAGTTCCCTAACACCTTCAAGGTAGTAAGCCATTCTACCAATAACAGCCTTTATTTCAGGTTGTGCTTGATAGGCTACTTGAGTCAACAATCCACCAGCTGCCACATTAACAAAGTAATCATCATTAGCCTTGCCAATGTCAACTTCAACTATCTTTTCTTTCTTTATCATTTCAAAGAACTTCTTGGCTGTCTTTGGAATTTCCAGGTAATTGGAAAAATCATTGACAGTACCACCTGCAAATATGGTCATGGGAAGTTTATCTCTACTGTTCATGATTCCCTTGACTACCTCATTAACGGTACCATCTCCACCACATGCAATAATAAGGTCAAAATCATCCTTGGTGGTATGCATTGCCTCAAACATTGCATCATACTTCTTCTGAGTAAAATACTTTCCAACAATGTAACCATCATCCAGGAGCATCTTGCATAAACTATCTATCTTCTTCTCCATTGACTGTCTACCTGAAGCTGGATTTATAATAAATTTAATCTTTTTCATATTGAATTCTCCTATGTCAGATACTTCAAAAAATTTCACTTGTACTCTTATAGTATACCAGTTTACTAAAGTTTATCAATGAAAATTTGGGGAAAAAAAGAACCCTTGCGGGTTCTAACTATACTTCTTTATACTGTCCCTGACAATTTCAATTATCTCTTTTACAATCTCAATATATGATTTTATATTGTTTGCATTGAATTGAAATGAAAGAGCAGTCTCAGCAAGTGTATCGGTAAGTATATCCATGGTGTCTGTCACTTTATGACCAGCATTATCAACTATACCAGCAACATCATCGATCTTTGCAGTAATTCCATTAACATTGTGAACCACACCTTGCAAATCAGGAGACATCTCAGTTAGCATCTTGTTTGCTTCTTTTGTAATCTTATTCACATTCTCGGTTATCTCTGGCAATTGCTTAATTGTAGTGTCAATTTCCTTCAAATTTGCTTCCATTACAGATTGAGCCTGTCCCAGTACTTTGTTCACATTTCTTAAGATTAACAAAAGGTAAGCTAGAACACCTATCCCCAGTAGGAACAACAAAAGTTTCAGCAAATCTGCCAACGTCAAAGTTACATCCATAATATTCCCCCCTTGGATTTGCTAATCCTATTTATTTTCTTCTACTTTCTCTTCAATAACTTCCTTTACTTCCTCTACTCCCTCTTCAACTTCTTCCATTACTTCATCAGCATCTTCTTTCATTTTCTTGGCTTTATCCTTAAGCTCATCAATGCCTTTTTTCACTTCTTCCTTAGCCTTTTCCAAGGTTTCCTTTGATGCTTCCAGTTGATCCTCAACCTTTTCCTTTACAGTTTCCGCAACTTCCTTGCTCTTATTTGCAATATCCTCTCTAGTTTCCTTTCCGGATTTAGGAGCAAACAACAATCCTGCAGCAGCACCAAGAGCTGTTCCTATTGCAGTACCAACTGCTACATTCTTAGCAGTTTCCTTCTTTTTAGCTTTTTCCATTTGTTTTCTTTTTTCTTCGATAATCTTATTCAATTTCATAATCAATCTCTCCTTTACTAATTCTATGAAAATCATTTACCCAAATAAAAGTGTAAATAATCATATTTATTAAATATCGTCAATATTATAACCTATTACTTTGATTATTTGATAAAATAGAATATAATATATTTTGTGTGTCGAAATAACATCCTGGAGGTATTACATGAAATCCTTTTATAGAATAAAAGAATTGCTTTTAAAACATAAAAAATACTATATCATCGGCGTCATCTGGCTTATCTTAATAGATGCAGTCCAGCTATTGGTTCCACAGATAATAAGACGTCTTACCGATGATTTGGTAAGTCAAGCCCTTGATTATGATAGAATAATTATCTATTCAGCCCTTATATTAGGCACTGGCTTATTCATTGGTTTAGGTAGATACTTCTGGAGAATCTACCTTATTGGTAGTTCAAGGGAAATTGAGTACGGACTTAGAAACAAGCTATTCAATCATTTGTTGACATTATCCTCCAGGTACTTCAACACCCATAAGACTGGGGACTTGATGGCCCATGCCACCAACGATATCAATGCCATTAGGATGGCCTTGGGACCAGGGACCATTATGATTGTTGATTCATTTTTCCTTCTAATATTTTCCCTAGTAATGATGATAAGGACAACAAACTTAAGAATGACTGCCATTTCCATTTTCACCATGCCAATAATCATGGTATTGGTAACAAGGTTTGGAAAGCTTATATACAAGAAGTTTAGATCCGTTCAGGAAGCCTTCTCATCTCTAACAGATGTTACCCAGGAAAGCTTTTCTGGAATAAGGGTGATAAAGTCCTTTGTACAGGAAAACTTAGTCAGTGAGAACTTTAGAAGGGTAAACCAGGATAATCTGGATAAGAACCTTGACCTGGTGAAGGTTCACGGTGGGTTCCATCCCCTGTTACAGCTTATTTCCTCCATCAGCTATCTGATAATCATATTTTATGGAGGAAGAGAAGTTATATACAACAGAATTACCCTTGGGGATTTTGTAGCATTCAACTCATACTTAGGACTTTTAATATGGCCAACCAGAGCTTTAGGCATGGTTATAAATGTACTCCAAAGAGGTGCTGCCTCAATGGATAGACTTAATGAAATTTTCGATGAATCTTCAGAGATAAAGGAAACTGAAAATCCAGTTCATTTGGATCAGTTATCCGGGGATATAAAGTTTCAGAATGTATCCTTTAAATATCCAAATTCCAATTATAAAGCCCTGGAAGATATATCCTTCCATCTGAAAAAGGGAAAGACACTGGCAGTTACAGGTAGAACTGGCAGTGGTAAAACCACATTGGCAAACTTGATTTTAAGACTTTATGATGTTGAAAGTGGAAGTATCCTTATTGATAATCACCATATAAGGGATCTATCCCTCAAGACCATAAGGGAATCCATAGGATTTGTTCCCCAGGATAACTTCCTTTTCTCCCAATCCATCAGGGACAATATTGCCCTTTCCCATGAAAATGGAGTAAGTGAGGAAGAAATAATCCAATCAAGTAAACATGCTCAGCTTTATGATAATATTATGGACTTTCCTAATAAATTTGACACCATTATTGGAGAAAGAGGGGTTACTCTTTCTGGAGGACAGAAACAAAGATTATCCATTGCCAGGGCATTGATAAAGAAGCCAAGTGTACTAATTATGGATGATAGTTTATCTGCAGTTGATACTGAGACTGAAGAAAAGATCCTAAGAAATATTGATAAGGTTACAAAGGACATAACCACAATAATCATTAGTCACAGGGTTTCAACCATTAAGCATGCAGATGAAATTATATTCCTGGATGAAGGTAGAGTTGTGGAAAGAGGTACTCACAATGAGCTATTGGACTTAAAGGGTGAGTACTTTGAACTTTATGAAAGACAGCTATTGGAAGAAGAAATTTCAAAGGAGGGAGAATAGTATGGACAAGCTTCATGAAGAAGAAATTCTTGGTAAAGCCTACGACTGGGCCTTGATGAAAAGGCTTCTAAGATATGCCAAACCCTATTGGAAACTATTGACACTGTCTATTCTCCTGCTGGTAATAATAACTGGCTTAGAACTTCTAAATCCATACCTTATAAAAATTGCCATCGATGATCATATAAATGGATATCAAAGGGAAGTCTATCAGGTTCCAATTTCCCATCCTGATGATGGAGTTATTATTGGAGATAACAAATATATATCTACTCAGGATGAGGGTCTTGACTTTAGTAGGATGGTTCTTCTAAGGGAGGGCAATGACTATTACCTTGTGGATGCAGCAAGTGGGAATATTGATTCTGGCTTTAAACTAACCCAGGAACAGTATCTTTCATACAGATTCAAGGATATAGAAGGACTGGATAGAGTGGCAATAATATTTGCCATGGTAATCATCCTAACCTTCATATTCAGCTATGGACAGATATATATATTGAACTACACCAGTCAAAAGATCATATTCAATATTAGAGAAGAGTTGTTTAACCATATTCAAGGTCTATCCGTTGGATACTTTGATAAGAATCCCATAGGCAGATTGGTCACAAGGGTTACAAATGATACTGAAACACTGAATGAAATGTATACCAATGTCCTTGTAAATCTGTTTAAAGACTTTTTTATGATAGCAGGGATTATGGTGGTTATGCTAAGGCTAAACCCGAGCTTAGCCCTGTTATCCTTTGCACTAATACCATTTATTATACTCATATCAGTAATATTTAGGACCCATATTAGAGTTGTATATAGAATGGGAAGAACTCAGCTGGCAAAGATAAATGCCAGTCTAAATGAGAATATATCCGGAATGAGAACAATCCAGATATTTAAAAAGGAAAATAAAATTTTCAGGCAATTTGATGAAATTAATAGAGAATATCTTAATATTATTAAAAGAGAAGTAAAACTCTTTGCCATGTTCAGACCATCAATTGAAATAATAAGATCCCTGGGAATTGCAGTATTGATATACTTTGGAGGAAGAAATGTTCTATCTGGCGCAATAGAATTTGGAGTTTTGTATGTATTCATCAATTACCTTCAAAAGTTCTTTGACCCAATTCTGGATCTTACAGAGAAATACAATATCATGCAGTCAGCCATGGCATCCAGTGAAAGGATATTCAAGATTCTAGATGATGAATCAAGAATTGAGAATCCCCTTGATGAAGTAGAACTTAATGAAGTTAAAGGTAGAATAGAGTTTAAGAATGTCTGGTTTGCATATGTGGAGGATGAATGGGTATTAAGGAATATCAGCTTTACCATAGAACCAGGAGAGTCCGTGGCATTTGTTGGAGCTACAGGAGCAGGTAAAACATCAATAATAAATCTGATTACCAGATTCTACGACATACAGAAAGGACAGATACTCCTGGATGGTGTGGATATAAGACTGATACCCAAGGAAAAGCTAAGACGTCTTGTTGGAGTAGTACTTCAGGATGTATTCATCTTTACTGGCACCATCAGGGATAATATTAGGCTTAATAATGATATATCCCAGGAGAGAATAATTGAAATCTCAAAGTATGTAAATGCCCATCATTTCATATCCAGACTTCCAAATGGATATGATGAGCCTGTTATGGAAAGGGGCTCCACCCTATCATCTGGGGAAAGGCAACTATTAGCCTTTGCAAGGACACTTGTATATGATCCAAGGATTCTTATCCTGGATGAGGCAACCTCAAGTATTGATACTGAAACTGAACTACTGATCCAGGATGCCTTAGGTAAGATAACCAAAGGAAGAACATCCATAGCCATAGCCCATAGACTCTCCACCATTCAACACTCAGACAAGATAATCGTACTGAAAAGTGGAGAGATAAAAGAGATGGGAACACATCAACAGTTGCTTAATCAGCATGGTTTGTATTATAATTTATTCATGCTACAATACAAGGATAGCTTTTCTAAGTAAAAAGGAGTTGGAAAAATGTATGACTTTCATATCCATAGTGACTTTTCAATAGACTCAAAAGCACCTATGGAATCAATTGTAAAATCAGCAATTGATAAAAACCTAAGAACAATCTGCTTTACTGACCATGTGGATTTTGAAGCCACCAAGGAAAAGTTGGATCTTATGTTTAGACCTCTAGATTATTTTAGAGATATTAACAGAGTAAAATACAAATACAAGGAACAGATCGAGATCCTATCAGGTGTGGAAATAGGTATGCAACCCCATTTGAGCAATAGATACTATGACTTTATCAATGCCTATGGATTTGATTTTGTAATCATGTCCATCCATTCCATTGAGGGTATGGATATATTCTATGATTTTGCCTCCTCTGAGCTTGGTCCTGAAGATACTTTAAATCTGTATTATGATGAGATACTAAAGAACCTATCAGTCTTTGATGAATTTGATGTGCTAGGTCACATCGATTTCATCGACAGGTACATAAGTGATTTTGATGTAAATAGAAAATACAATCAATTTATGGAAAAAATAGAAGCAATCTTAAAGATGCTGATTGATAAGGGTAAAGGTCTTGAAGTAAACACTGGAGCCCTCAGATATGGACTGGAGAATTTTCACCCCAAACCTCAGATTCTTCAGTTGTATAAGGATCTGGGAGGAGAAATAATCACCATCGGTTCAGATGCCCATATAGCCACTCATGTTGGTTATGAGTACAAGGCAGCTGAAAGGATGTTAAGGGAAGTTGGATTTAAGTACATATATGTATTTAGAGAGCGAAGAAAGTTCCCAATTCAAATTTTATAATTGCACATAAATAAAAACCCTTAAAGGGTTTTTATTTTTTTAGATATATCCCGCAATGCCGTTGTCTCAACTAATTCACACCCGCGTAAATGCAGGTGGGTGTCTTGTCTATATTCTCTAAAGTCCCTTAAAGGGCATGTTATCAAATATTGAACAGAAGACTCCCGTATAAAATATGTCGGTTGAATTATATGAGAATGACGCACATCGCAGAAATTTTCCTTAAATTAATTATAATACATTTTAGGGTTATTTTCAACTAAATATGGGAATTTCTTTATTACTTTAAATCAACTTCTCCAAGGATTTTCTTCATATCTGAAGGGATTTCTGCCCTAATAGTGAGACTCTTACCCGTTCTTGGCTGATTGAAGATTACCTTAAAGGCATGAAGAGCTTGCCTGTTGATTATTTCACTTCCATATCCATAAAGGCCATCTCCAAGTATTGGATGGCCAATACTGTGAAGATGAACTCTTATTTGATGAGTTCTTCCTGTATCTATTTTTACCATAAGAAGGCTATAATCATCAAAGACTTTAATAACATCCACATGTGTGATGGCTTCTCTTCCATCATGGGATGTCTTCTGATGGATACCATCCTCACTCTTTATTATGGGGGTATCTATGGTAATTGAGGTAAAATTAACCTTACCCTTTACCAAAGCAAGGTAATACTTCTTAAATATATTATTTTCCAGCTGATATGCCAGTTGCTGATGAGAAAAGGAGTTTTTTGCAAAGATAACAACTCCTGTGGTATCCCGATCAAGTCTTGTAACAACTCTAACCTTTCTCATTAAGCCAAGTGTCTGGAAGTAGTTTGCCACTCCATTGGATAAGGTTCCCCCTTCTATATTTCTGGTTGGGTGAACAACCAGAAAGGCTTCCTTATTAACTGCCAGGATGTCATCATCTTCATATATAACATCTATATAAATATCTTCAGGAACTTGATCTATGTCCTCATCTTCGAGAAGAATTGACACTCTATCTTCCTTTCTAAGGTGAACCCTCTTTTTATAAACCCTATCATTAACGAATATATTCTCAGATTTTAATAGTCTTTTAAACAATCTTCCAGAGATATTATATGATTTTAGTAATTCCTCCACATCCTTAATACTGTCATTGTTTTCAAAAGTCACTAAATTTTGGGATTCTTTCTCCACTATTATCCTCCCTCCCTTTTCATCTATAATTACTTGTGTTAGAATTATTATATCAGTAGCTACAATAATATAAAAGGGCGTGAAATGATGGTTGACTCAAAGATTATTAACATTATATCCAACAGAAATTACGAATCCAGAAAAACAGCAGAGATTCTTTCCCATAAATTAGTATCCAATGGTTATAAGCCCACGCTGAAATACGATCCTAAGGCAGAACTAAATATTTGCATTGGTGGTGATGGAGCATTTCTTAGAGCCATTCATAGAAATGCCTTTCCCGATATTCCCTTTGTGGGGATTAATACAGGACACCTGGGATTTTTCCAGGAGTTAAAGCCAAAGGAGATAGACACCTTCATCAGAAGATATATGGCCAATGACTATAATACCGACACCCTGTTTCTAGTGGATGCAAAGGTCTGTACTAGGACAAAATGCTTTTACCTTACAGGAATTAATGAAATTGCCATAAAGGGTATTAAATCAAAGGTGGTTCATCTTGATGTTCTAATAGATAATAATCATCTTGAAAAATACAGTGGAGATGGCCTTATTATCTCCACACCAGCTGGGAGCACAGCATATAACTTCTCAGCAGGGGGAAGCATAGTATATCCAAGTATTGCCATGCTCCAGATCACACCATTAGCTCCCATAAGCTCCAGTGCCTATCGAAGCTTGTTAAATAGCATTATCGTTCCTGGAGAATCTGTAATAAGTATAAAACCAGAATATCGATATGAGAACTCCATCCTAGTATTAAACGATGGAATGGAATTTAGATATGATGATATCACTCAAATTGACTTAACTATGTCAGATAAGAAGATATATAAATTAAGTTTTAATAAAGAGTCCTACTGGAATAATTTGAAAACAAAATTCCTTTAACAAAAATGCTGAGGTTTCCCTCAGCATTTCTATTTCATATGAAGATTTTACTTGCTTCATCCTCATTTATACTATCTTGTCAAACTCCTCCACCAGTTCTCTGAATACCTTCATGGCATCATCAACTGGAGTTGTGCTAGTCATATCAAGACCTGCTTCCTTCAGAACATTAATTGGATAGTCAGAGCTTCCACTTCCCAGGAACTTAAGGTACTTTTCAACTGCCTCTACTCCATCTTCCTTTATTCTTTTAACCAGACTAACAGCTGCAGAAAAACCTGTTGCATATTGGAACACATAGTAATTGTAGTAGAAGTGAGGAATTCTAGCCCACTCTATATCTATCTCAGGATCTATAACCACTCCCTTACCATAGTATAGTTCGTTAAGTTTTCTATACTCTCCACATAAATAGTCTGCAGTTAAGGCTCCCCCTTCCTGTAAATGCTTGTTTATAATAAGTTCAAACTCAGCAAACATTGCCTGTCTGAATACTGTGGTTCTAAAGCTTTCAAGATAATGATTCATAAGGTAAGCTCTCTTGGTCTTATCCTCTGTGTTTTCAATCATATATGATAAGAGGAGTAGTTCATTTACCGTTGATGCTACCTCTGCCACGAAAATTGAGTAATCAGCATATACCATAGGTTGATTCTTCTTTGTGAAGTAGGTATGCAGTGAATGACCCATCTCATGGGCTATGGTAAATACATTATCCAATGTATCATGATAGTTCAGTAGAATAAATGGTTTTGAGTCGTAGGATCCAGTTGAATATGCACCAGATCTTTTACCCCTATTTTCAAACTTGTCTATCCATCTATTGTCAAATCCTTCATTCATGCCCTTTAGATACTCTTCACCCAATGGTGCAAGGGCTTTCTTTATCATTTCAACACCTTCATCATAGGGAATTTTGAAATCAGCATCCTTTACAATGGGTGTATAGATGTCATACATATGGAGTTCCTCCAGCTGCAGTACTCTCTTTCTGGTTTCCATATACTTATACATTCCCGAAAGATTGTGGTGAATACTATTTAGTAGGTTCTCATAAACACTAACTGGCACGTTGTTGTTGGATATGCTGGCTTCAAGAGTAGAGTTATAGTTTCTTAACTTTGCCATAAATAGATTCTTCTTTAATTCTCCACTTAAAGTAGCCGCAAATGTGTTCTTGAAACTGTTATAGGTCTTATAAAATTCAGTGAATGCTCTTATTCTAACATCTCTGTTGGTATTTTCCATAAATGGGATGAAATTACCCTGAGAGAGTTCAACTTCTTCCCCATGTTCATTAATGATATTTGGAAACTTAATATCCGCATTATTTAACATGGAGTAAATGTTTTCAGGTGCTCTGGCCACATCACCCATCTGTGCGAGAATGGATTCCTCTCGCTTTGAAAGTATGTGCTTCTTCTGTCTAAGAATATCTTCAAGATGATGATTATAAACCTTCAGTTCATCCAACTCTTCCAAATATCCCATCCATAGGGATTCCTCAGATTCAAGAATTTCAGGAATGATAAAAGATAGAGCTTCCTCCACCTGTACAAGGAGAACATTTGCCTTATCAAATATACTCTGATACTTGCTTACTCTTGTATCCACATCAAGACTCATATGGGCATAAACATAGATATTACCCATAACCCTTGTTATTTCATCCTTAAGCTTTAGAGTTTTCAACAGATTATTACTGCTAGTTCCCATGGTACCCTTGTAGGATTCCATTTCAGTTAATAATCCTTTCATGATATCAACATCCTTCTCCCACGCCTCCACATCAGGGTACAAGGATTCCACATCCCACTTATCCTCCAGCTTAATATCATCTCTTTCTAAAATCTTATCTGCCATAATCTACCTCCTAAATTTAATGTTATTTAGTGCATAAATCATAATATCTCTAGCAATAGGAGCAGCGGAACTACCTCCAGAGGAGCCCTCCTCCTCTAATATAACCACAACTGCAACCTTTGGATCATCATATGGAGCAAAACCTACAAACCAGGCGTGATTCTTACCAGAAGCATTTTCTGCTGTGCCGGTCTTACCTGCAACCTGTACGTTTCTTATCCTGGCATTATTTCCAGTTCCATTGTTAATAACATCTTTCATCATTTCTTGCATTAAAGATATATCCACCTGGCTACTTATATTACCCAGTACTTCGTTTCCAAAAACCTCCACATCTCTTCCTTGAGGTGATATGACCCTTTGTACTATATAGGGCTTCATCATTTCTCCATCATTGGCTATGGCTGATGTAATAAGTAGCATATTAAGTGGAGATGCAACTATTCTGCCCTGGCCAATACCTGAAGCAGCTACATCAGTCTTTCCCACTTCCCTTTCTGGAAATCTTGAAATGCTAGTATCCAGGTCAAAGGGAATTCTTCTATTGAAGAATAAGCTTTCTGCCATTTCCTTTACTCTATCATGTCCCAATTCCAATGAAAGGGATGCGAAATAGGTATTGCAGGATTTGCTAAAGGCTTCCTTCAAACCGATGCTACCATGTCCAGTGCTATTGAAATCCTTAAATATATACCCATCAACTTCCAAGGTCCCCTCACAATTGTAAATATTTTCATCCTCATGATACTTAAGGCTACTTAGTGCTGTTACCATCTTGAATGTTGAACCTGGAGTGTATAACCCTTGAATCCCCCTATTAATTAGGGGACTGTTTGTATCCTCTGATATTTCCCCCCAGTTGTCCTTAAGGGTATTTACATTGAAATCAGGAAGACTTATCATGGAAAGTATTTCACCAGTTTTTGGATCCATGGCAATTATGGAGCCCTTCTTTCCCTTTAAAAGCTCCCTGGATTTTTTCTGAAGGTCATTTTGGATTGTAAGTTCCAGATTGTTTCCCACCCCCACGGGATTAATAAGGTTTATCACTTCATTTATTGCAGTATTTCTATTGGCATTTATCAGATAACTGTTAAAGTTCTTTTCCAGTCCACTTTTCCCATATTCCCTTGTGCTATAACCGATTATATGGGAATAGAGATAGTCATACTTATAAATCCTTTCCACCTGTGAATTCTTCTCCTGGGAGTAAACCAAAACCTCCCCATCTCTATCAATAATACTTCCCCTTAATACCTGTTCCTCATCTATCCATAATCTTTTATTGTATTGATTATCCCTGATGGCTTCAGCTTTAAATATCTGGAAGTAACTCAAATACCCAATAAGGAGAATAAATCCAGCACAAAGACTTATAAACAAGGTTATAATTCTCTTTGACTCCCTATTCATTGTACTCATCCTCCTTTACTACCTTCTCAGAGGCTCCCTGAAGGATTCCCAGGGCTAGAAAGCTACTTACTATGGAAGAGCCTCCATAGGATATAAAGGGCAATGTAAGGCCTGTTAGGGGTATTACCTTGATGGCCCCTCCTATAATGATAAAGGCCTGTAATCCGAACATCAAGCTTATTCCCAAGGCAACGATTCTGTAGAATTTGTGATTCTGCAACAAGGCTATCTTAAATCCTCTGTACACTAATAAAACAAAGAGCATTATTATTCCAATGCCAGTAAAAACGCCCATCTCTTCACTGATGGATGAGAAAATGAAATCATTATATGATAGGGGTATAAATGCTGGATTACCTCTTCCAAGTCCAGTACCGAAGTAGCTTCCTTCAGCGATGGCAAATAAGGACTGGGTAATCTGATATCCCTTGTCATTAATATATGGCCAGGGATTAATCCATGTTGTAACCCTTACCTTCACATGGTCAAATAGCACATATCCCAGGGTCCCTCCCAGAACTGCAAGGGATAGATTTGCCAGCTCATACCTTCTTCCACTACAGTAAATATATTGCAATCCTGTATATATCCCAAAGAATATCAGAGCGGTACCCAGATCTCTTTGAAGGAATAAAAGCCCAATATAGCTATATACAATTCCCATTACAATCCACTCAGAATACTTATTCTTGCTGTATTTCTCAAGATTAAAATAGTATGCTGCCAGAAAGAATATTAGGGCAATTTTAGTAACTTCAGCAGGCTGAAAACTTACCCCTCCAATATTCACCCAGTTTATTGCACCTCTTAGTCTTGAACCAAGAATAAATGTCATGGCAAACAAACCATAGGCAACGCCTAAGTAAAGTGTTATCATCTTATCCCAAACATCTATCTTCTTAATTGTAAAATAGCTTAAAAAGAAAACTCCAATCCCTATTAAAAGCCATAAAAGCTGCTTAACTCCAAGATCTGAGCTAATCCTAAATATCATAATCAACCCAATGGAAAACATCATGGAGACAATTAGAAATATATAATGATCCCCACTGGAAATCCTTCTTAGTACAGAATTTGAAAAGTATACCAAAAGTATTAATCCAATTCCAGTGGCAAATGTATTAAAATCAAGATTATCCCATCTATACATGAAGATTAAAGATAGGGACAGAATCTCGAATATAAACAATAGTCTAATAGGAATCTTACTTATACTTGAACCCACAATATCACCTATCCTTTATGGATGAACATAAGCTCTATGTCCCCAGCCTTAATAATATCCCCGGTTTTAAGCAGAGAAACATCCTCTAATTTGTTGCCATTTAGCATGGTTCCATTGGAGCTTTTCAGATCCTCGATAAAGTAATTGCTTTCATCCAAACTGATTTTCAGATGATGCTTTGAGACATAGGGATCCCTTATTACAATGGAATTATCACTGCTTCTTCCAACTGTAAGCTCATCCTCCAAAACATATGTATCCTCCATTTTATATGGAATGGAATCCAGTGGATTCAGTACCTTCAAATAAGCCTTCAAATCCCCAGTGGTACTACCTATTGTCTTGATATCAAGGTATATCATTCTGATAATAGTAAAGATAAAAAGATAAATTATAATAACAAAAACATATTTAAAAATTACAGATAAAATATCAAACATATAATTTTCACCCCACTTACAATATTACCACAGACCCTTCAAATAGTGAATTCCTAATAATTCTATTTAAATATACTTGTATTTTTGGTATGATAAAACTGATAAAGATGGAGGTGTTGTAAATGAGAAAGTTAACAAGATCAACCACAAATAAATACATATTTGGTGTTTGTGGAGGTTTGGGAGAATATCTTAACATCGATGCAACAATCATTAGAATAGGCTGGGTTATATTGGCACTAAGTAATCTTGGATTCTTTGGTATAGCATACCTAATCTGTGGCTTTGTTATACCTGAGAATAAGGGATATATTGAGTATGATGAGAATCAGGAGAATAAACCTGACAATAGCAAGTTGATAATTGGATTGGGATTAATCCTTATTGGAGGATATTTATTGGCAAGGATAATGTTCCCATGGTTTTCCTTCACCATTGGACAGATAACAAGATTTTGGCCATTGCTACTTGTATTTCTAGGAGTTTATATTTTAGTCAACAAAAGGTAAGTAAAGGAGTAGTTAATTGATAATAACAGAAATAGTCCCTCAAAAAAATACAGATAGAGTCAATATCTTCATCGATGGAGAATTTTCATTAGGGCTGTCCATATTCCTGGCACATGAATATTCCCTGAAGGTAGGTAAATTCATTGATGATGAATTAATGGAAAAGCTAAGGGAAGATGATATTTTTAATAATGCTAAGATGAAGGCTTTCAGATATCTATCATACAAAGATAGAAGCATTAAAGAAATGGAAGATTATCTATTGAAAAAAGAATACTCTCCCCATATCATCAACCTGACCATATCCTATATGTTGGATAATGACTACTTGAATGACAAGAGGTTTGCGGAGAATTTCATACAAGGAAAATCAAAATACAACAATTACGGGCCTAGAAAAATCAAGTATGATCTTATGAACAAGGGAATTGAAAAAGAAATAATTGACCTATGTCTGGATGATTTTGACGAGGATCTGGAAGAAATCATTGACCTTGTAAGTAGAAAGTATGAAAAACTAAAGGATGCACAATACAATAAGCAATACAGTACCATTGGTGGATTTCTATCCAGAAAGGGCCATTCCTACGACACCATAAAGAAGGTTATGGATGCCTTCAGGAATAGGGGCTGATCATATGTATTATATCTATATTCTAAAGTGCTCAGATGATACTCTTTATACTGGATATACCACTGACCTGAAGAAAAGACTGGATACCCATAATAGTGGAAGGGGAGCAAAATACACCAGGTCTAGACTACCGGTGGAGTTGGTATATCACGAGGAATTTGAAGATAAAATTCAAGCCTTTAAAAGAGAGTATGAAATAAAGAGATTGGGAAGAACTGATAAACTAAAGCTATTAGAGGATGATGTGAAATGAATATTCTTGAATCAAGCCTTAAGGAATACCCAATTATTGCATCGGTGAAAAATCTGGATGATTTTAATCATGCCTTAAATTCAAGATCAGATAATATTTTCCTGCTTACTGGGAACATTTTCAATCTAAGAACCATATCTGATCAAGCCCTGAATAAAAATAAGAATCTTTTCCTGTATATTGATAACATAGAGGGCTTTTCAAAGGATACTTGGGGATTTGATTTCATAGCTAAGAATATCCCCTTTGATGGGATTATATCATCCAAAGGCAGTATACTAAAACTAAGTAAGGAAATGGGAATATTCACCATGGGTTTATATCCTATCTACAACAGCATGGAAATGGAAAAGTCCATAAGCTACATTTCAAACATTAGACCTCACATAGGTATAGTTTCCCCAGGAATAGTTCCAGAAATTATAAGGGAAGTATCAGAAAGAACCCACCTTCCCTTAATTGCAAGTGGTTTCATCCGCTCAAATAATGATGTTAAGACTGCGATGGATTCTGGAGCCATTGGTGTCGCCACAAGTTGTTTCATTGACCAAAAAATATTCTACCCCTAGATAAAGATCTAGGGGTATTGTTTTAGTTTTCAGTTTTAACTTCTGTCTCACTTTTCTGATCCTTGCTTTGAGGAGTCTTCTTCTTTCTTCTCACCTTAACAGGCTTGGATAAAACCCCAAGTATCAAGGCAAAGAGCATGGATACCAATCCTGCAGTCACTCCAATAATAAACAGAAGTAAATTTGATAGACTTGATTCAGCGGTTAAATAATCCTTAACCTCATAGAAATTGTATACACCTATTCCAATAACTATAAGTCCAGGTAGGTATTTTATAATTCTTATCTTCTTAAAAAGCAGATGGGTTATTAGAGTTATTGCCATTAATGCCAATGAAACATATATAATCATTGTCGCATTTCCAAAATACTCTATTAGTTCCTGCAGTATATCCCATATTCTAGTTACAAAGCTCATTATCTTATCCATTTTATCCGTCCCTTCACATGTTGCTCCTTGAGCTACTCAATTATCTGAGCTCCATGCTTTATCATTTCATTCTCCCAAATTGCTGGGTATCTTCCAAGACCCCATTCTGCCATGATTATATTGGCATCATTAGGTAGTCTTATGGTCTTTATTGGAGATATATTAATATCATAACCTTCCAAAGTATATATTACAATATGAGAGGTTGTAATTACAACTATAAATTCATTATTGGGAGATGAAAATACATCATTCACATCTGCAACACTAAGTCTTACTGCATCCCATGGGATGCTCTGCTCATCATAGCTTACCATTTCCTTAGGTGGAATTGCCTTGATATTGAAATCCCTAAATAATTCCTCATCATTCTGCTTGAAGTTTATTCTTCCCTTTAATGTCCAGTAACCATTTCTCCTTGCCAATCCAACATTTTCCTCATTTGGTACTACGCTCTCACTGATTGCTGTTACAGTTCTAACTCCTTCCAAGAAAAGGTCTCTGCCTGTTTCACCAATTAAGTCGGTTAACTTTATTGGTTGTTTATCCTCAAGATTATCAATTGCATATACCTGTAGAGTCCTTCGGTCATTCCTATCAAGGTCAATATTCTCAACGGATATATAGTCATTCCCAACAAATAAAATATTCTTTAGGATTGATGGAATAGGTCTTTCTTCCACTAATTCCTCTTCGCCTGCTGGAAACTCCAATCCATCCAGTGGTTTTACCTCCTCAGGAATAGCAAATAATGGAGTAGCTAGTATTTCATCCTTTAATATACCATTTGTCTGCTCCCTTAGTTGATCCACAAACCAGAATCCATTCTTCCTTGGTACAAGTAACCTATCCAGCTGATAAGCTCCTGATAATCTGCTATCCTGCATGTTGATCCAAATTGTACTGTATTCCCAGGCGGGAACCTGATTAATCTCATCAAAGCTTTGAACCTTTATCCCTAGCAATAAACCAGAGCTGTAAGCTTCATCCTGTACACCAACCAAATTGCTTTGTATACTCTTTTCAGCAATTATATACCTTTCCACTTCCTCCAGGCTAACTTTTGATTGTAGCCTAATGAGTTTATAGAAACTATCATCTCTTCCATAGAGGATGGTGTCATCATCTAACTTCACAAACTCATTAAAGTATCTTCCCTCATTGTAAACGCTTATAATATATATATACTCTTGATTTAACTGAAGGGAGTTTGGGCTTATTTTATGCTTATATATCAGGTAATCCTTAGTCTTTACCTTCTTTATCTTAAAGGATGGTTCATTGGTAAATTCCTCCCCAATGACCACACCATTCTCATGGAAAAGTCCCAGTATTCCAATAAAAGGATCATCATCCTTATTGGAGCCATAGACCTTCTCCACCACTTCCCACCTACCCTCAATGGGAGGCAGATTGTTATTTGGAGCAGAAATTCTCTCCTTGGTCTCTCCTTCAACAACAGTGCACGATGCTAAAAATACACTTAAAAGAAGTAAGGTCACTAACTTAAATATCTTCATAAAAGCTCACCTTCCTTCAATAAACTAATGGTAACCTTTGTTCCATCCCCATAATTGGATTCTATCTCCAACAATCCATCGTGAAGGGATATAATCTCATCGCAGATGGATAGTCCTATACCACTATGGGATTTGCTATTCTTACCCTTGTAGAACTTTTCCTTAACATAGGGCATATCAGATTCCAGTATGCCTGGTCCATTATCCTGAATTACTATCTTCAAATACTTTCCTTCCTCATATGCCTTTAAGTTAACATCTCCTTTTTCAGTGAACTTAAAAGCATTATCTAAAATATTAATCAATACTTGCTTTATCCTGTTTTCATCAGCAATTATTGGGTTAATTTCATCATCAATATCCACCTCAAAGTTGATATTGTTGTTGATTGCTCTAGGCATAAGCTGATAAATTACCATTTTCAAGGTTTCCTTGATATCAATCTTATCCTTTACAAGGGAGATCCTGCCTGATGTGAATCTGGAGAAGTCTAATAGTTCTTCAACCATATGGGTTAATCTATCGCTTTCTTTTTCAATTATATTTAGACCATCCTGTAATAATTCCTTATCCATCTCATCATCACCCATTAGAGTGACTGCCCATCCCTTTATGGATGTTAATGGGGTTCTTAACTCATGGGAAATTGATGAAATAAAGTCATTTTTAAGTGTTTCCTTTCTCTGAATTTCCTCAGCCATATAGTTTAAGGTATCTGATAATCTCCCAATCTCATCATTTAACTTTACATAACTTCTCACCTTAAACTGACCATCTGCCATCTTTTCAGCAACAGCTGTGACTTCCTGCAATGGTTTGGCTATGGTATTTGCTAGAAATAGGCTTAGGAAACCAGAGCCAATAACCACAACAATTCCCATTATTATGAGGAATCTTGAAATCTGACTTATTATATTAAGAGTTTCCTCCATGCTGGAGATAAACCTTATCACTCCTATGATATTACCCTGATGCATTATGGGCATGGCAACGGACATTACAGGATTTGTGTCATAGCTTACATTCCCAGTCCATACTCCCTTATTACCAGCTATGGCTTGGGTTATATCAGGAGTTATATCATCTGAATCCAGTAACACACCTAGAGAATCCATTAATAGTTCTCCCTCAAGACTCCAAATCTGAACCTGGGCTGTGGTATGTTGCCAGAATACATCTATATCATCTATTATTACATCATATAAATTGCTGGATGAAAAATAACGGGCATAAAAAGTAGTAGAAAACTCTATCTGATTTGATAGAAGATCTTCTACATTGTTATAGTAATGATCTCTTATACCTGTGATAAGCATAACTTCAAGAAATATAACAGTCACAAGAATAATAAGTACAAAGCTCTTTATTAACCTTGATTTAATACTCTTTCTCATCGATTTCTCCTAATCTTTGGACTTCCACCTGTATCCTACTCCCCAAACTGTCTCAATATAGCTTGGCTGGGAGGAATCCTCTTCAATTTTTGATCTTAATCTTCTAATATTAACATCCACGATCTTTGAATCTCCGACAAAATCCACACCCCATACATGGTTTAGGATCTCATCCCTTTTGAATGCTTTGCCTGGGTTCTCAATAAACAGCTTAGCTATAGAAAATTCAGTTGGGGTTAATTCGATCTCATTGTCATTCTTGAAAAATTGTCTTGAATATACATCAATCTTAAATGGTTTGAAATCAAGCATGGAATCGTCGTGTTCATCCACTTCCAATCTTCTAGCCAGGGACTTAACCCTTAGTACCAATTCAGTTGGATTAAATGGTTTAGTCATGTAGTCATCAGTTCCATATTCCAATCCAGTTATTTTATCGATATCCTGACTCTTTGCAGTAAGCATAATTATTCCAAGACTTGGATAATTCTCTCTAAGGGTCTTGCATACTTCAAAACCATCCATTCCAGGTAGCATAACATCTAGGACTACTATGTCAATTTCCTCTCTGGCAGCAATTTCCACCCCTTCCTCACCGGTTGGAGCTTCAAAAACCGTAAATCCTGATCTTTCCAAGTTGATTTTCACAAATTTTCTTATGGATTCTTCATCTTCAACAACTAGAATTGTTTTGCTCACAATAGTCATCCTTTCTAATGGTTATATTTATCCAGTGTATTAAACTGATATCCCTTCTCCTGTAAAAATTCAATGATTAAGGGAAGGGTATTGACAGTTAGTTGTTTAGCATCAGTATCATGCATTAAAACCACAAGCACATCCCTTTGTCCTGCAGTTTGAACGAATCTATTGAACATCCTTCTTACACTTTGTTCTCCCTCTTCAGTATCTCCATTTAATGAGTTCCAATCAAAGTACTTATATCCTGCTTCAAGAACCGCCTTTTTCATTGGATTCTTAAAGTCAGCATGGGATCCTCCTGGAAACCTCATGATATCAGTAGAGAAATCCTCTCCCAAATAATACTTCATTGTATTATCAGCTCTTTTAAGATCAGCCATGAAGTTTTTTGTGTTGTAATAAATATACCCATAGTTATGGGAATAGGAATGATTACCAATAGTATGGCCCCTATTGTATGTATCCATGAAAATTTCAGGATTTCTATCTATCATATATCCAAGGACAAAAAATGTAGCCTTTATGTCATATTCATCCAGAATATCCAGTATCTGAGGAGTAACAATTTTGCTGGGACCATCATCAAAAGTCAGATAGGCATACTTACCTGAAAGGGGTTTGTCTGGTTCCACAACCTCAATGGGTTCTTCAATCTCAATGGGTTCTTCAATCACCAGACTTGCCAGGTATTCATGATATTCTCTAATATATTCAGATTGTACTAATTCAGCTTTTTCTTTTTCATTCTGTCTAATCTGGTTATCTATTTCAACTTTATAAGGATTTGTCATAATAGTATCCAAGTATATTTCCCTAACATCAACCATTTCATCGTAACTGAAACTTTGATTATGGTTTTGAATATTAGCAAATATGGCTGTCCCTGTAAAAATTAAAATAAGGATCAAAAAAGACAAAACAATCATCTTTTTTCTCATCTTTAATCTCCTTTAATTCTCTTTACTTTATATTATTATACCTTGTAATTCCAATAGTTACAATCTGATTAATATAAGATTACAATACCGTTACGAAAGGAGATTTAATAATGACCAAAAGTAATTACCAAATCAGTACTTATAATTAATCCTAAAATTGCTATATTTCTAAATGGCTAAAACAAAAAATTAAGCCCTCTGTCGTATTAAATATCAGGAGCTTAACATTGAGTTACTATTTAAGTTATAAGCTTATATTTCCTCAATTAAATCTATTAAATCACGTATTTCTTGAAGAATAAATTTCTTATCTTGCTTCTTTAGATTATATCTACTCTGTAAATAATCCCAAAATGTTGCAGTTATATTGATTTCATTTATTAGAAAACCAATATTAGGGGTATTTACTCTTTCTACAATTACTCCAAAATCTTCCTTGACATAGATTCTATAATCATCCTCCTGACTTCTATCTATGCATACATTATAATTATCATGTTCCTTCAAGAGATTGTAAATGTTTGCTAAATGATCTCTAAACTCCTTTGTATTGTAACTTAGACCTTCTAATTCTCTTATTCCAGTGTATCCTATTTTTATTGACTCATTTCTTATGTCTTCAAGATTTGGTAACCTAATGATTTCAGTAAAAATATTGCTTTTAATACTTTCTATAAATCTAATCTTCCTTTTTAAGTAATACTGATAAATATTAGATTTATCTGTATGCATCCGATCCAAAATTGAAGTAACAACATTTTCTGGCATGGTTATTAGTGATAAGTGGTTTGTCTTTAATATTGTGTTTACATGTTTTGTTTCAAATGTATCAAGTTTACTAAAAAAGTTTTCCCGTTCATAACGATTGTAAATTTCCATTAATGGTCTACACAAATCTAGATAAGCATTAAATTCTTTAGAGAAATATTCAACTGCTTTCTTGTCCTTAACAAGTATATTAGGAGAGTTTTCACTAAGTCCATCTATTGAATTAGAGTATAATGCCACTATTCCTTGTGCTACAAATAAAGTATTTTTAAATATCCCATCCCGCTTTTTGGGATAGTAATATGGTTCAATAGATCCAGTCAAATATAAAGGTATCCACATGTTTAGAGCTTCCATCATCTCATCGAAGTCTCGACTTACAGTATGTATAACCTTTATCTTAATACCCTTTTTAATAACTTCAAGCATTAATTTCATCCATTTCATCTGAAAACTGTTATCTTGAGTCAACCAATCCATTGATTCATCACTGTATAAGAGAACCTCTTTTAAAGTATTGTTTTTTAATGCCAATGAAAGAAACTGTTCAACTGCCTGCCTCTTACCTTCATCTCCATAATGTATAACAGTTCCCATAGATTCTCCATATAGGGATTCACTTTTCACACTAGATAGGTTAAATCCTGTGCCAGGATTGTTTCCATCAATTAATCCATTGATCCTTGAAAATGAGTTTCCATAATTATTATATTCTGAATCAATAAACCAGTTGTAGAGTTTTTCAGATGCTTCAGTAGTATTTTCAATAACTCCATAGTCACATTTAAGTATTTCACATAAAAAGTTTTTTTGATGTTCATTTATACATTTACTCACAAAATAAGTTGACATCTTTCTAATATAATCTGCATTAGAAACAAGTCTTCTTTCTCCCCTTCTTAATCTGCTAATATGTGATGAATCTAAAGATACACATTTAGAAAGAGAACTATTCGTTGTTTTTGTAATGTTCATTATTAAATCAAGCTTCTCATGAAATTTCATATTATTCCCTCCATATTAATATTACCAAATAATTAATCAGTCTACAATAAGTTTGACACGATAATTGTCAAAATGATTTGTCATTGACAAATGAGACTATTACAAGACTTAAGTAAATAATATATATATAATTAATACAGGGTGTCAATATAT
>JAUWAD010000120.1 GCA_030602225.1 Bacillota bacterium
AACAATTAAAAAGGAAAATCCCAGAAATGAAGAGATTCTTTATTTCTGGGATCAGAATGATTTAGCTCCAAATACCAACACTTCTAACTTTAAGTGTTTCTTTAACATTCAAATTAGTTGCATATACAAATTTCTTAAAACCAATCCAGGTAAAACATGATAATGCAGCTATTGTTCCTAACCTACCCCCTACACCTACATATGATGAGCTGGCTAGTATAAATATCATTGCAGTAATTATTGATACTACAATCATTTCCCATATATTTGGGATGTTTTTTATAGTAACCATTCCTGCATAGGATGAACAGGCAGATACTACCATAAGAGTAGTACCCAACTCTCCAAAGTAGTGTGGCAGATAAATCCCTGAGATAAGGGTTACAATTGCTGAAGCAAATACAGGTCCTTTTTTAAGATTGTTGGAAATTAAGTAGGTTAAAATTCCTGATAAAATAGATACTAAAATAATCGATAAAATCTCCATTATGTCGTCCTCCTAAGAAAATAGTCCAGTTAAAGCTCTTGTTATTAATGATGCCATTGCTGCTGTTGTACCACCTTTACCACCTATACCAGCATATATTTGCGTTGTTCCAATTATTATTATTCCTACTATCAACCCACCAGTTAAAGCAAAGAATACATTAGGGATAATCAACTGAGAGCTCATGCCCACAAAGGAAGCAGTATAAGTAGCCCCAGCCAAAGGTGCAGGCAATAGCAAAGCGGCAAAGACTCCCACAAGACCACTGGAAATAATTGCCCCATAACCCATATGATGATTCAGGAAGTAAGTTGTTGTAACTCCAAGTACTGTACAGACTATTATATTTAATCTACTTCTAGTTATTTTCATATAAACTCCTAATTCTTAAGTTCGTTAAAGTGGTCTATCAAGCTAATGGAAAAGAAACCTCCGATGAAAAACAATATGGCTAAGGTTGAAAAACTTAAATTCTCTATTAAAGTTGAAACCAATAATCCTGAACTGGTTATGACAAAGGCAATAAGCCCGATAAGTTTTATAATCATAAATTCCTCCATAAAATTGTGTGTATAATTATATTAATATGTTGATAAAATATTGTCAATATATTAATGAATAATTTACTATAATTTTTTATATATTCTATGTGAATTAAAAATGAAGTTTTAGAAATATCTGACAAATGACTTAAAAACTCATCTTTCAGCCATAAAGATATCTGAATGTTTTGAATTAACAGATTTACATTTATCTAACTGAATGTTATTATATTAACAATATTAATCTAAAAAAAGGATCCTGTCAAGCAGAATCCCTTAATTAATATAATAAATCTTTCTTGAATTTCTCATAATCCTTTAGTAAAAAAATTTTCTTGTTATCATCTCTTACAAAGGTTGGAACACTGTCGATGTCGTATACCTTTGCGAGATTTAAATATTCTTCCAGTAACTCGTAGAAAGTACTATCCTTGATAGCTTCATTCATTTCCAAAATGTTAAGTCCTGACTTAAGTCCTATTTGATTAATGACTTCCAGATCTGAAACATTCCTATCATCCTGAAAGATAGCCTTGAATGCTTCTCTTGCAAAGGGTCTAAATCTATCAACAGAATGGGCATAAAGTCCTGCAATATGAAGAAGATTAGTATTATATTTATTAGTTTTGTTGTTATATACTAAACCATATTCTCTTCCTAATCTTTCAATTCTCCTATATGCAATATCGATATTCTCCCTTGGAATGTCATCACTTAAATCTGAACCATTCTCTGGGACATCCTTATCCAGAATAAAGGGTATCCACTCTATGGTTACTTCCTTGTTTTCATTTAGCAATCTATCTCCTATTTCAAATCCTATATAGCAAAAAGGACATGCAAAATCTGAAAATACTTTAAAATGTGTCATTTTATAACCTCCTTCTTAAAGACAAGTATACCCCTTAATATATTTCACTAACAAAAGTTACAAAATGGATAAAAATTCCTTTAAATGATACAATGAACCCATTTTATGGTATTCTATAAGGGATAAGGTAATGGAGGGATAACATGTTTAGATTATTTAGAAGAGTAAGTTTAATAATATTTTTATTCTTGGTGATGGTTGCGTCAGCTTATTTTATTTCTGATACAATGAAATATACTCCTATGAAAGAAGTTATACTCAAAGACTATGAGAATTTCAGCTTTTATTCAGAGGAAATTGAAAGTATGCCCTATGAGTTAGTTGAGGTATTAGCTCTTCAAAATCTTGAATATCATAGATTTAACAAAAAAGAATCCATGGAGAGTACAAGGTTAAATCAAAAGTTGATTGAGCCATTTAGTTTAGAAGAAGTAGAAGAAATAAGAACACAGGTATCACAAAAGTCTGGAGAAATCTATGATGAGTATTTTTTTAAAGGATTTTTAAATTATTTAAATAAGACTAATGGAATTGTCATAATCCTGGTTTTTGTTGAAATAGTAAGATTTACTTTGGAAGAAAGAAGGAGGTCTAGAGGGAGTGCTAGGAAATAGAAAGTATGTACTGAACTCATACAATGCAATTGATTATATGGTTTTACAGGAGATTTTAGAGAAAAAGGCTAGGAATGGCTATCTAATAGATAAGTATAAGTTTGGAGTTATAAGATTCAGAAAGACTGAACCCAAGGAATTGGATTTTTCCATAGGCGTGTATCCCAAGGCAAAGTCCTATGAGGGGGTTGATGATTCTGAAGCTAGAATTTATATTAAAGCCCAGGAAGAAAAGGGATGGACTTATGCTGCATCCATTCAGAACTTGCAGGTTTTCTATAAGGAAAAGGGATTGGATATTCCCGATATAGATAAGATATACCAGATAGAAAACATAAGGAGCTCCTTAAAGCTTGAGACAGTAAGTTATATTATATTGGGAGCACTTAATCTTTTCAATATGAGGTCATTGTTTCCCTTGGAAATTTATAGATTCTATTCAAACGTGGGTTTATTTGGAATCATACTGCTACCTCTTATAACATTCTTCTTTCTATATAGCAGTATAGCAAACATATATCATATAATTAGATTGAAAAAACTTGAGGATGAAACGGATATTACTTATAGGAATCTAAGCTTAGCTAAGGTAAAGAGAAGAATCTCATCTTTTATAGGCTTTTTTGTGTTTTTCACACTAATTGGGACTCTAATATTAGATAGTGGAATGAAGAACTCTCTGGTTTTAATGACATTAATACCTTTGGGATTTGCTTTTTTTGTTGGCTTTAGATTACGAGATTTTTTCAAAGGAAGAGATCTTGACCCATTTCTTAAGACTTTTATAATGGTAATTTTAGTTTTTATCACTGTATTTGCATCATCAAATCTAACCATAAGATATTATGATAGGATAAATTCTGATGGAATGGTACCTGATGATGTATTTGGATTAAAGTTTGAAGATTTAGGATATATTATTGATGCCAATCATACTGAATACTATGATCAACAGGGAAGTCTTCTGATGCCAAAATACTATAGCTACTCAGAGTATATTGGTTATCAGAGACTGGTAACAGAGGTTATGGTAGGAAGAAATGAAGACTTAACGGATTACTTCCTAAAGAAGAGACTTGAGAGGATGACAAGGTATTATAGTGTGTATTGGGATGCCAGGGATTTTTACCCTGATTATGAACAGGCATTCTTTATTACCAGTATAAAAGGAGATGCTAAAGAGGGCGGAACATTATTAATAAAGGAAAGAGATAGTATTGTAATGTTTACTCTAGATAAGGACTTAACCCATGAGGGGATAATAGCCATTATAAATGAAAAGATGAAAGATCTACCTGAAAATTGGTAGATTTATTCTATTGAACACTCTCGCCACTTATAGAAGTGGGAGATTCCTGATTCATAGTCTTGTGCCTCCTAAGGTAGCAAGGTCTTATTTATGACTCCACAGGCTTAAAATCGGGTAGTTCCAGTACCCTAGCATATAGTGGCAAAAGGCTTATGAAGCTATCCTTAAGCCTTCAACTT
>JAUWAD010000008.1 GCA_030602225.1 Bacillota bacterium
GTAACAAAATTAAATTCTCTAACTAAGTTGAACTGATTTATCTCCACCTGAACTAGATCACCATTTAGCATCTCTTTTACAACTGCATCCTTGTAAAGGAAGGTAATTCCTAAATCCTTCATTGTCATACTTTTTATCAAATTAATATTTCCCACTTCAATAACCTTACTAAAATCATTGAAAGTAATATTTCTTTCAGCAAGTCCTTTTTCAAGAATATCTCTAGAACCTGAGCCTTTTTCCCTAACCAATATGGTATTAGATAGAATAGCCTCTATATCTACACTTTTTTTATTAGCCAATGGATTTCCCGGACTTACTATCATGATAAAATCCTCTAACTTTAATTTACTGACCTTGAAATCATTCTTATCTACAAAACCTTCAATTAGTGCAAACTCTATTTCCCCTTTTTTTAACATACTTAAAAGAGTTTTAGTGTTGTCTATATAAATTGATATATCATGGTTATAGAATCTCTCGAAGAGTTTATCAAGTAATGGTTCAATGGAAAATTCACCAATAGTAAGTGTTGCTCCAAAATTCATATGTCTTACTTTATTCTTCAAACCTTTTATTGCTTCTTCAAAGTGTACTTCAGCTGCATTTATTTCTTTAATGTACTTAAGTAAAAGTAACCCTTCTTTAGTTAGACTAAGATTTCTGCCCTGATAGTGAAATAACTTAATACCATACCTATCTTCTATATATCTAATATGCTGGGATACTGCAGGTTGAGTGACATACAGATTTTTAGCAGCCTTAGTATAGCTCATGTATTTGCAAACTTCCAAGAATGTATTGAATCTATTATCTAACATGGTCTCCTCCATAATATATATTTATAGATGTATAACTTTTTATAATTATATATTATACTTTTTTAATGATAAAATCAATAAAGCAAAGGAGATGATCATTTGATAAATATTCAAAAAAATATACTGGGAATAGTGCTTTCATTTATAGTGGCATTAGTATCCTTGACCATATCTGATTTATTACCCCATCATATAATCGGTGCCAGTGTTATTTCTCTTATACTAGGTATGCTAATGAATCCATTAATATCTAGATACCCTATTTTTGTTAATGGTTTAACATTTACTTCAAAAAAAATCCTTAAATTTGCAATTGTACTTATGGGGGCTAGTCTTAGCTTTTCTCAGGTTATTCAAGTGGGTAGATTTTCTCTGATTGTTATGACATTTACTCTGATTACAGCATTTGGTTTTGGTTATATCTTCGGTAAAATATTTAAAATGGACTGGAGATTATCATCCCTTATCTCAGCAGGTACTGGTATATGTGGCGGCTCAGCGGTTGCAGCAATAGCACCTGTAATTGACTCTGATGACTCCCAGGTGGCTTATGCCATATCCGCTACTTTTATCTTTGATGTAATCATGGTTATACTATTTCCCATTATAGGAAGATATTTGGGAATGAATGATCTTGGTTTTGGATTATGGACTGGAACAGCTGTAAACGACACCTCTTCTGTAGTAGCTGCTGGTTATGCATTCTCTGACATAGCAGGAAATTATGCAGTTATAGTTAAGCTTACGCGAACCCTATCTATTGTTCCAATAGTCATTATATTCTCTTGGATTAACTCCAAGGTTAAAAAGGATGATGTAACTTCAAGTGATAATGTTAATGTAGCTTCCATATTTCCACATTTTATAATATTATTTCTTATTATGGTGGGAATAAAGAGCACAGGTCTAATATCTCAAGATTTGAGTTTGAATCTATCCAATATTAGCAAGTTTCTAATGGTGATGTCTTTAGGTTCAATAGGGCTAAAAACAAATTTTTCAAAGTTGAAAGGCTCAGGATTTTTACCCATGGTTCATGGCTTTCTTATATCAAGTCTTGTTGTCATCGTCTCATATTTAATCCAAGGTGTTTTAGGTCAATTATAAGATTGTGATTAGAATAATTTCTTGGGTATCAATTGATTAATAAAACGAAAAGAAGGGATGCTTATGGATAGAGATTTTAAAATATCAGTAATTGGCGGTTGTAATATGGACATTGCTGGTTTTCCCAACCATAGACTAATCCGAAAAGACTCAAATCCAGGTATGGTTCATTTATCCCCTGGAGGCGTGGGAAGAAATATTGCAGAAAACATAGCCTTATTGGGACTAAATGTTTCTATGTATTCAGCAATCGGTAATGACATAAATGGTGATTCTATCTTAAAATCAACAGCTCTCTCAGGAGTTAATATGGATGAAGTAAGGAGAGTTAACTTTCCAACAGGTACTTATCTTGCTGTACTGGATGAAAACATGGATATGGACATAGCAATAAGTTCCATGGATATCCTTAAGTTTATTGATATTAACTATATTGAATCCAATCTTAACAAGATAAAAGTAAGTGACATAATTGTAGTGGATGCGAATATTCATTATGAAGTTTTCCAATATATAGTTGAACATCTTAAAGAAAAAGTTCTATTCCTTGATACTGTTTCATATACTAAGGCAGAGAGGATTAAGGAGTTTATTGGATATTTTCATACCATTAAACCTAATCGAATTGAATCTGAAGCCCTAACTGGTATTGAAATTACAGATTATAACAGTTTGAGAGAATCTGCCAGATACTATCATAAAAAGGGAGTAAGGAATGTTTGTATATCAATGGGTCCAGATGGAATTTTCTTTAGTGATAATAAGGATGATGGGATAGTAAAAGCAAAATCAATTTTGCCAAAGAATGCAACTGGTGCTGGAGATGCTTTCCAAGCGGGCTTAGTCTATTCTTATAAAAATGGATTTAGTCTTCTTGAATCAGTAAAATTATCCACTGGTGCTTCCATTATGGCTATGAGCAGTGAGGAGACAATAAATAAAAATCTAAATATTGAAACAATACTTGAGTTTACAAAAGATATGGAGGTTATTAGAAATGATTAAGTATCTAGATTTAAGTGATGAAGTTAAGTATGCTCTTCAGAATAAAAAGGCAGTGGTTGCATTGGAATCCACCATTATATCCCATGGAATGCCTTACCCACAAAATGTTGAAACCGCTATAAAGGTTGAGGAAATTATCCGGGAAATGGGAGCTGTCCCTGCAACAATAGGTATTATTGGTGGTAGACTAAAAGCGGGATTAACCAAGGAAGAAATTGACTACATGGGTAGAACTAAAGGGATAGCTAAAGTATCCAGAAGAGATATTCCCTATATTGTTGCAAATAACAAAGATGGTGCAACTACAGTTGCTTCAACGATGATAATAGCTAATTTGGCAGGTATTAAAGTGTTTGCCACTGGAGGTATTGGTGGAGTCCATCGTGGAGCGGAAACAACAATGGATATATCTGCAGATTTGGAAGAATTAGCCATGACAGATGTTGCAGTAGTATGCGCAGGAGCTAAATCAATATTAGACATCGGTTTAACTCTTGAATACCTTGAAACAAAGGGTGTTCCTGTTTTAGGTTACAAAACAGATGAATTGCCAGCATTTTATACAATAAAAAGCGGATTCAAAGTGGATTATAATATGGATTCACCTAAATCCATTGCAGATTTAATCTACACTAAATGGGCCCTATCTTTAAATGGTGGAGTTCTTATAACTAATCCTATCCCTGAAGAGTATTCAATGGATGAGAAGTTAATAGAAAAGGTAATAAGTGACGCTGTAGTTGAGGCTAATAGTCTAGGCATAAAGGGTAAAGAAACTACGCCTTTCTTATTATCTAAAATAAAGGAGATTACTAAAGGTGATTCTCTAACCTCCAACATACAATTGGTATATAACAACGCAAGATTAGCTGCCCAGGTGGCAGTGGAATTAGAAAAACTGGATGCCTAGCACCCAGTTTTTTCTATTCTTCATAAATTCCGTATGTTTTATTTAATTTTTGAATATATAATATTCCATTTCCCGGTTTATCTAATTCTAGTTTTTCTGCAATAGTAGTTACTATCCCATCTACACTTTCTGTCTTTGCAATAATAAGTACTATTTCCTTTTCCGGTTCAATCTCAATTCCAAAAACTCTCTGTGTTTCATGTATTCCTGATCCACGCGCATTGATTATGGTTCCCCCTCTTGATCCTGCACTTGTTGCTGCATCTATTACGTTTTCTCCATTTCCTTTGTCTACTATTACTGTAATTGACTGATACATAGGCTCCTCCTGAATTAAATTATTTCCATCACAACTTAAAGAACTCGCTCCTGTTATCTCACAGACAGAACTGGTAAATACAATTCCATGATTAGGTTTCTCAAATTGAAACTCTTTATTTAAATCATACATCAGATTATCAACTGTAGATTCATCAACCACTATATGAAGTATTTCCCTTCGTATATCCCTTAAACCTAACATATTCAAGAATCCATGATGTATTGTTCCATAACCTAAAAGTACGGTTCCACCAGATACTCCATGAGCTTTGGCAGAACTTAATATTTTACTTGCCTTTCCAAAACTAGATATTATTGTTATCAATTCAAGCTTCATCAACTAAACCCTCCTTCTTAGACTTATATTTAAAAATAAGTCCTAATACTAGTATTGCTATAATTGGTGTCATGGCAACCATTGCTATCATCCCAAATCCATCCAATAGAATATCAGCTCCTTCTATGGCATTTGCAGCGCCTTGTGCAAAGGCTAAGATAAATGTTGCTGTCATTGGTCCAGATGCTACGCCTCCAGAGTCAAAAGCCATTCCCACAAACAATTCTGGAACAGAATACATTAGCACTATGGCAATAATATATCCTGGAAGGAGTATATGCCATAATAACAGAGGTTGTATAACTATTCTAAGCATAGATAAAGCTATTGCCAATCCAACACCAATTGCCAGGGTTACAAGGACTGATCTTCTAGCAACATAACCACTGGTAACATCTTCAATTTGATGAGTTAATACATAAACTGCAGGTTCAGCCAATATTGTAACCAATCCTAATAAAAATCCTATTCCAACTAATAGTAATGTGCTTCCTTTTGATGCAACTATTTCACCAACTGTCTTTCCCACATCCATAAACCCTGTGTTGACACCTATTAAGAATATGACAAGTCCTAAAAACGTATATACTAAACCCATGGTTATACTTCTGACCTTGGTTTTAGTAAGGTTGAAGGTGGTTTTTTGGAGAACAAAAAATAGTAATCCTATGGGTAATAATGCCATAACCACCTCACCTGATACTACAGCAAGTTGCTCAAATACTCCTTCTCCATGATGAGATTCTAGAGTTATTCCTTCAGAAGCAAGAGTAATATTCTGCAAAATGCTCATTGCCATTACTCCTAATATAGCACCTACTGATGCGATGCCCACCAATCCAAAGCTATCCTGATCCGATTTGCTCCTGTTCTTTCTCATTGCTGATATACCTATTGCCAATGCTAATACAAAGGGTACAGTCATGGCTCCAGTGGTAGCTCCTGATGCATCAAAGGATATGGATAGGAATTCATTAGGAACGGAAAGGGATACAACAAAAACTATACCATATAGTACCGTAAAGATAATTCTTATGGAAAAATTATATACAGATCTAATAAAACCTAAAGTTAACAGGAATGCAATCCCAATTGATACAACAACTACTATGTTAAGCTTAGAAATCTGACCTCCAGTAACCTGACTAACCTGATCAGCCAAAATATGTAGATCTGGTTCAGCTATAGAGATTAGAAATCCTAGTATAAGTCCAGATGCAACCAATATCCAAAGCTTATTCGACTTGACAATGGCTGCTCCCATGTACCTTCCAATGGGACTGATTCCAATATCCACACCGAATAAGAATATAGTAAGCCCAATGATAATCAATACACTACCTCTTATAAATTGGAATAATTGTCCACTATTTAATGGAGCAATAGTAAAGTTTAAGATTACAACCAACAAAGATATTGGTAATACAGCAAGCATAACCTCCTTTAGTTTTTCGTATACTATTTGCAAAACCATCACTCTCCCTATTATGTCCTCAATATGATATATTTGATTAATTTCTATTTTAACCTTCCGTACTCATATACCCTAAAAACAATGAAATCTATAATAATTTGTGTTTTTGTAAATAATTGTTGTTTAATATTTTAATATTGGTATATATATAGTGTAGATGATAACCATTATCATTTAATTTAAAGGAGGTTCTAACATGGATTTTAAAAAATATAATCCCCTTGAGAACAAAATTTATCAGGTGTTAAATCATAAAGGTGAAGTTGTAAACAAAGATGATATTCCATCTTTAAATAATGATCAGCTGGTTTACCTTTACAAGATGATGCTATATACAAGAATTATCGATGACAAAGCACTGTCTTATCAAAGACAAGGCAGGATGTTAACCTATGCTCCAAACACTGGTCAAGAAGCTGCACAAATTGGAAGTGCATATGCTATGGATAAGGATGATTGGCTTGTTCCAGCTTTTAGAGAGCTTGGTGCTTGGTTGGTAAGAGGAGTTCCATTAAAGAACATATACCTATACTGGTATGGAAATGAATGGGGTTCTCATATGCCAGAAGGTGTGAAAGTTTTACCTGTATCAGTACCTATTGCCTCTCAAATGCAACATGCCACAGGAATTGGTATGGCTAATAATATAAAGGGTGAGGAAAGCGTTGTCGTAGCATATGTAGGTGATGGTGGTACATCCCATGGTGATTTTCATGAAGCATTGAATTTTGCTGCTGTATTCAAATCACCTGTGGTGTTTATTATTCAGAATAATCAATATGCTATTTCTACTTCAAGGAAAATACAGACTATTAGTGAAAACTTAGCTCAAAAGGCTGTAGCTTACGGGTTGCCTGGTATTGTTGTTGATGGAAATGATATGTTTGCTGTTTATAATGCAACTAAAGAAGCAATCGATAGAGCTAGAAATGGTCAAGGACCTACCTTGATAGAAGCCTACACTTATAGACTTGGTGCTCATACCACATCGGATGATCCCACAAAATACAGGGATGATAAGGAAGTAGAGGAATGGAGAGAGAAGGATCCATTTATCAGGTTTAGGAAGTATCTTGTGGATAATAATGTCCTTGATGAAAATTGGGAAGTAGAGACTAAGACTAATCTAGAAAAAGAGGTCATGGAAACCTTTGAATCCATTGAAAATAATTCTGATACGGAAATTTTAGATATCTTCAAGTATCATTATGAAAAGATGACCCCTCAACTTCAGGAGCAGTATGATGACTATATGTCCTTTTTAGAAGGAGGCAAATAAAATGGCAAATACTTTAAATATAATTCAAGCGATAAATCAAGCCCTCATGGTGGAAATGAAAAATGATAAAACCATAGTAGTATACGGAGAAGATGTTGGTATTGAAGGCGGCGTCTTCAGAGCAACAGTTGATCTTCAAAAGACTTATGGAAAGGAAAGAGTTTTTGATACTCCCCTTGCTGAATCTGCAATTGTAGGTACAGCCATAGGCATGGCCATAAATGGTCTAAAACCAGTGGTTGAAATGCAGTTTTCTGGATTCTCCTACCCTGCTTTTAATCAGATTATTAGTCACGTTGCCAGAATGAGGAATAGGTCCAGAGGACAATATAATCTACCTATGGTAATAAGAGCTCCTTATGGTGGAGGAATTAGAGCCTTGGAGCACCATTCAGAAAGTACTGAGGCATTATATAGCCAGATTCCTGGTTTGAAGGTAGTAATCCCTTCCACTCCATATGATGCTAAAGGTTTACTGATTTCAGCTTTGAGAGATCCTGATCCTGTATTATTCTGGGAGCCAAAGAGAATATATCGTGCATTTAAGCAAGAAATCCCTGAGGAAGCTTATGAAATACCCATTGGAAAAGCGAAGGTCATAAATGAAGGAAAGGATATAACAGTTGTATCATGGGGAGCAATGATTCCTGATGTTCAAAAGGCACTAAAACTTATTGAGAAGGAAAATGTTTCAGTTGAGTTGATAGATTTAAGGACTATAGCTCCAATTGATAGAGAGACAATTGCTCAATCTGTCAAAAAAACAGGTAGATTCTTGGTTGTTCACGAAGCTCCAAAGACTTTAGGTGTAGGTGCTGAATTAATATCTATTGTTAATGAGAAAGCTTTTTTAAGTTTGGAAGCTCCTCCTACAAGACTCACAGGTTTTGATACTACTTTCCCACTTCCAAGGGGAGAAAAGCATTATATTCCAAGTCCTGAGAGAATAGCAAAGACAATAATGGATATTGTTAAGTATTAGAGAGGAGAGATACTATGAAATTTGAATTTGAATTCCCTGATATAGGCGAAGGAATACACGAAGGTATTATAACCAAATGGTTAGTCAAAGAAGGAGATGAAGTATCTGAAGGGGAGTCCATTGTTGAAGTGGAAACTGATAAGGTTACCACAGAAATACCATCCCCACGTTCTGGCAAGATATTAAATCTTATGGCTAATAAGGGAGATACAATAAATGTAGGCAGTGTTTTTGTAACCATACAAACTGGTGATTCTTCAGCTAATGATGAAGAAATGGAAAAAGAAACAGAATCTGTTGAAGAAGAAACCGCTGGTGTTGTGGGAGAGGTAGTTTCATCTTCAATGGTAATACCACCAAGCGATGAAATAAGAAAAGAATCAGATGAAAAATCCACAGGTGAGAAAGTACTAGCAACTCCAGTTGCAAGAAAACTTGCCAAGGATCTTAATGTTGAGATTAACAATATTAAAGGCACTGGTCCAAATGGCAGAATTATGAAGGATGATATATATAGAGCTCATGAATCAATAGAAAAGATAGGCAATGTGGTTGCACAGCCTAGGAAGGATACAAAATTAATAGTAGATGATGAAAATGTAGAAAGAATTAGACTCACAAAAATCAGAAAGACCATATCACAGAAGATGTCTCAATCCAGATTTACCATCCCTCATACTACAGCTATGGATGAGGTGGATATATCTAAACTCTATGAGTTTAGGAAAAAATATAAGGACATATTAATGGATGAAGTTAATCTAACCTATCTTCCTTTTATTATTAAGGCTACCATTGTTGCTTTAAATAAATTCCCTGAATTTAATGCCAGTCTTGATGAAGAAAACGATGAATTGGTCCTAAAGAAATTCTATAATATTGGGATTGCTACAGACACTCAAAGGGGCTTGATGGTACCAGTTATAAAGAATGCCGATAGATTAAGCATTACTGAATTGGCAAAAGCTATTGAAGATTTAAGCAATAGGGCTAAAGAGAATAGAATTGAACTATCTGAACTTAAAGGTGGATCCTTCTCCATTACAAACTATGGTTCCATTGGAGGATATTTTGGAATTCCAATAATAAACTATCCTGAATCAGCCATATTAGGATTAGGTAGAATTACGAAAAAACCAGTCGTAAAAGATGATGAAATAGTAATTGCACATATACTACCATTATCATTGTCTTATGATCATAGAATAATTGATGGAGCTAGTGGAGCTAGATTCTTGAATTTAATGAAGGAACTCCTATCTGACCCTGAAATGCTTCTTTTGAAGTCATAGAGATGAGGTGTGAAAATGGAAAAGTTTGATATTGCAGTTATTGGTGGCGGTCCCGGAGGTTATGTATCAGCAATTAAAGCCTCCCAGATGGGAGCCAAGGTCGTTCTAATAGAAAAGGATAAACCTGGTGGGTTATGCTTAAACTGGGGATGTATCCCCACTAAGACCATGCTAATAACCGCTAAACACTATAGAGATATCCTTAAAAGTCGCGAATTTGGAATAACAGGCATTGATACTACTAATATCAATGTGGATTGGGACCTGTTATTGAAGAGAAAAGACAAGGTTGTTGAAAAGTTGGTTTCTGGAATTAATATGTTATTTAAGAAAAACAATATAGAGTATATTAATGGTGAGGCAGAAGTATTATCTTCCAACGAGCTTATGGTTAATAATAAAACCATAAGCTACAAGAATCTAATTGTTGCAACAGGTGCCAGCTCAAAACTTCCTGAGATTCAAGGTATAGATAAAGGTATTATAGAAGGATCGTTTATTGATCACAAAGGTATCTACAGCTTAGATAAAAGACCTGATGAAGTGGTAATTCTAGGAAGTGAAGTTTATGCAGTGGAATTTGCAACTCTTTTCAATGCAATAGGCTCCAAGGTAACTATATTAACAGATAAAACCTCCCTTCTTACTTCATTTGACTTAGAACTATCCACTTTACTTGAAAGACAACTAAAGAAGGATGGAGTTAAGATAGTTAATGCAGCTAACACTATGGTGTTTGATGGAAATAGCTTAACCTATGTTAGAAAAGAAAAGGAACATAGCATATCTGCTGATAAATTCATCTATCTATCAGGTCTTAAAGCAAATACTGAGTCTTTAAATAAACTAAATCTTAATCTAAATGATAGAGGTTTTATCAAGGTTGATGAAAGTTTACGAACGAATATCAAAAACATTTATGCTGTGGGAGATGTAAATGGGAATCTACCCCTTGCCCATGTTGCTTCAACTGAAGGTATTGTTGCAGTTGAAACTATAATGGGAATTGATAGCAAAATGGATTACAACCTATCCCCTAGGGTAGTATATTCATTCCCTGAAATTGCCAGTGTTGGAATAACAGAAGAATTAGCTAAAAAAAGAGGTTTAGATTTCAGTGTTGGAAAATTCCCCATGGCAGCCAATGGAATGGCCATAGCCGAAAGTGAAACCAATGGATTTGTTAAAATTGTCTCTGATAATAAATACGGGGAGATTGTAGGAGTTCAAATAGCATCAAGTATTGCATCTGAAATGATTTCAAAAGCTGCAGCTTTGATGCAAATGGAAGCTACTGTTTATGATCTCATTAAGACAATTCATCCTCATCCAACTTTCTCAGAAACAATATTAGAAGCAGCCTTAGGAGCAGTTGATAAACCCATTCATATATAGAAAAAGCCACAATTCAATGTGGCTTTTTCCATGCATTATCTATTCTTATACAACATCTTCTGTTCCTTATTAATAGCTTTCCACTTGGCTTTTTCCTCTAACTTAATCTTTATTTCTTCCTTGGATTTTGCATACCTTGCTTCCTTCTTAAGTTTCTGATAACTATTCCACCTCTCATAGCTAAGCTCTCCAGTATCTAGAGCTTCTCTAACTGCACATCCTGGTTCCTTTTCATGGGAACAATCCTTAAATCTACACAGTTTTGACAGATCATCAATATCTTCAAATGCTCGATTCAAGCCGGAATCAGCCTTCCACAACTCCAATTCCCTCATTCCTGGTGTGTCAATTATCATTAACCCAGATTCTAAAAAAATCATCTGTCTATGGGTTGTTGTATGCTTGCCCTTTGCATCATCTTCACGAATTTCATTAACCTTCATTACATTTTTGCCTGCCAATGCGTTAACCAGTGAAGATTTCCCAACTCCAGAAGAACCTAACAGTACGATAGTTGAGTCTTCTTTTAAATACTTTCTTAAATCCTCTATCCCTTCCATGGTATATGAGCTAACAGGGAAAATATCTACCCCAAAGGCAATTTCATTTATTTCATCCATATATCTACTTATATCATCACAAATATCTGATTTTGTAAGCACAATTACTGGTACTCCTCCACTTTCCCAAGCAGACACTAAATATCTATCCAATCTCTTTAAGTTAAACTCCTTGTTAAGAGAAGTCAATATCAGTACGTAATCAAAATTACTTGCAACCACTTGTTGGGTCCTATTAAATGAATCCAGTCTTGAAAACAGACTAAACCTATCAAGAACCTTAATAATTAAATCCTCCCCTGAAGGATTGTAATTCAATACCACGAAATCTCCCACAGCTGGGAAAGTTACATCATAGTTATAAAAAATTCCTGATTTAAGATGTGCTCTTCTTTCCCCGTTTTCACAAATTACCATATACATACCTTTGTGTACTTCAGTCACACGTCCAATTATAACTGTATCACTTAATTTAATTCCTTCTAATTTCTCCATGAAATTATACTTTTCAATTCCAAACCTCATTATAGCCTCCAATTACAATAATAGATTTATCTAAAAAAGAGCACAAAAAAGCGCAGTATTAACCAATTAGTTATACTACGCAAAAATTCATAGTTAGCTCTAACTTCAGATAGGTTAAACATATTCATTGCACTATTTAATTATTAAACACCTCTAATAATATTTTCATAATACATCCCTCCTATCTACTACTGTACCAAAATAAATTATAATACTCTTAAACTTCTTTGTCAAATGATAAGTTACGCCTCCGCTGTTTTTAGCAACTTTAATTGAGAATATATGAATAATCCCAAAGCAGCCCAAATAAACGAAAATCCTATTAGTGAAGATAAGTCAAAGGCTTCCTTGAAAACAAATACACCTATGAAAAGAGCAATGGTTGGTGAAAGAAACTGGATGAATCCCAAAACTGATAATGGTAATCGCTTTGCACTTTCAGCATATAGTATTAATGGTGTGGCTGTTGCAATGCCGCTTAGTAAGATCAATGGAACTAGGTAGAATGGTAGATTCCCCCTTATACCTATTCCGTTAACTTCAACAAATACCAAGTAGAATAATGAAGGCACTCCAACTATCAATGTTTCAAAGGCAAGGGCAGTTAATGAATCCCACTTTGATCTTTTCTTTAATAATCCATATACCGAGAAACTGGTTGCCAGAACCAATGCTACCACTGGAACTCTCCCATACAATATTGTCTTAACCATTACACCGATTATAGCTAGAAAAAGACCCATTTTCTGCAATTTAGTCATCTTTTCTTTATATACAAGACTCCCAAAGGCAGTAAGCATTAATGGATTGATATAATATCCAAGACTAGCCTCCACAACAAACCCATTGTTAACAGACCATATATATAACATCCAGTTGATTGATATTGCAATTGCAGGGGCAATAAAAAACTTAATGGTTCTTCCATCTTTCATCATCTTTAAAAAGTTCTTCCAATAATTTTTATACACCATTATAAAAACCAAAAAAACAAAGGACCACACCACTCTATGGGCAAATATCTGATATGGTGTTATTGCACCTACTAATTTCCAATATAAAGGTAGCATCCCCCACATACCAAAGGATGCTACTCCAAGTAATAATCCTAATTTATACTCTCTATTCTCCATATTATACCTCATTCATAAGTCATTATTATCAATTATACACCTAAGATAAGGATTTGCAAGAATAAGATTGTTATTTTATCTTTTCTCTGTATAAATCTACATATTCAGCTACAGTCATTTTCGAGAATAATCTTTCAAGTAGTTCATATGGAATATTATCCATATTCTTAAATCTAATGCAACTCTTTCCCATATCAAGTTTTGTATTCATATACTTTGGATATTCATCCTTAAACCATTTTAAAATTCTATCATCCATATACATACCCATATGATATATTGCAATGTGATTTTTCTGGGATGCAAAACTTAGAAATGGTAGAGGTTCATTAGGTTTTACCTTATAACCTTCTGGAAAAATGGATTTTGGTACCACATATCCAATCATGTCATATGATATGGTTTTTTCAAAATCCTTATCCAATGATATATCTGCTATTTCCAATAGTTTATATATAGCTTTTGCTCTGTCTTCAGGCAGTTTTTCTAAATATTCCTTTATAGAATCCACATCATATCTCATAATTTAGTCCTCATGACTAAACTGCCAGATTACGCCAAATTTATCAATGACTGATCCATATAATTTACTCCAGAAGGTTTCCTGCAACTCCATATCAATCCTTCCACCTTCTTTAAATCTTTCATACAGGTATCTAATCTCATCCATATCCTTGCTTACTATGGTCAGACTTATATTATTTCCCATCACAAAATCCATTTCTGGAGAAAAATCAGAAAACATAACAGTAAGTCCATGGATATTCAAATAAGTGTGCATAACTAGATCCTTTACATCCTCTCTTAATTCTCCATTATGAGCATCTCCATAAGTCATAATAACTGGTTTTTCAGTTTTAAATACATCAGCATAAAAATCTACTGCCTCTCTACAATTTCCATTGAAATTTATATAAGGGTTTAATGACATGAAAATTCCTCCTTTGAATAATTTTTACCCCCTACAATAAAAATTTCACTAGTTAAAAAATAAATTAAACCAAATTGTAACCTTATTAATTTGAGATATGGGTAATTATTCATTAGGAGGGGATAAAAAATGGTAAAACGAAAAGTACTGATTATTCTTATAGTCCTAGCTTTTACTCTTGGAAGTTTCACTGGAGTCTTTAGCCAAGGTTTAGCTGAGTCAATAAGAGTATTTAGAAATTATGTGACAATTTTTGTTAACGACGAAAAAGTACAGGTAGATAACTTTCTATATAATGGCACAACCTATGTCCCATTAAGATCAATTTCTGAGATCTTGGAAAAAGAAGTGGGATGGAATCAATATACTAAAGAAGTCACAATAAATGACCCTTACTATGATCTTGATAATCTATCAAAACTTTTACCAGATGAAGAAGGCTATGCCTGGAATTACTTTGGATTTGCTGAATATGGACACACTATGACTCTAAATAGCATAACTGACACATCAGCAATGAGAACATATACTTTATCAGGTGAAGTCATGGATATGTCAGATGGAGAAAGTGGTTTTGATTTTTCAATAGATTTAAAATACATCATCAAAGGTAACAGTTTGATGCAAGAAGTTGATTCCCAGGTTATGCTAGATAATGAAATCCCTAAAATCACTCTAATCAAATCTCCCTTGGTACCAGGTAATTACTGGAATCAGAACGTCCAAAAGAAAAATGGCGAAACAATAACCTTGAGTTCAATGATAACTCAAGTTTCTCTAAGAGAAAATAATGTTAAGGAGTATACTGTTATATATGAAGATAGCTCCAGCCCTTATTATGAGAAGAGAATCATTAGAGAAGGTGTTGGTGTTGTATCATTTGAAAAGCTAATGACTCTAGGGGGAGATTCGTTTCCAATTGGATATCAGTTGTATAATGTGAGTGATATAGATCAGACCACAGTAAGTCTATACTTTTCAGATAGCAATGCAGAAAAGGTTGTGAAGGAAACAAGAACTATTGATGTATACAATAAGGAATTTGCTTATTACACACTTCTAGAGCTTATAAAAGGTCCTTTTTCAGAAAATCTATACAAGACTATACCTGAAGATACTAGGATATTAAACCTAATACTAACTGATGGTATTCTGACAATAGATTTCTCCAAGGAATTTATTGAAAATCATTGGGGTGGAGCCGCAGGAGAAAGTATGACCTTGAACTCTTTAGCTGCAACCATGACTCAATTTGAAACTGTTGATGGTATTAAAATTCTCGTTGAAGGAGAAGGCGATGTAATAATCGAGCATGTTCTCCTTGATGGGATTATCTATCCAGATCCTAATATGATTCAAAATTAAGGTTAGACTATATGAATAAATTCATAGTTTTACTCTTATTGGTTTCAATTCTACTGACAGCTCTCTTCTTTTTGTACTTTGGGAGTGCTTTGACTCAAGAGGAAAATACCTTGAAAATCCTTTGTTCAATCATTAATCTTCATGTAAAAAATGAAGATAGGATGCTGATTGAAAGTGGCGACTTTAATTCCACTTATATATCAAGGACAAGGTATGGATTGAAAGAAGTTATAACATTGAAACTAAATGAAGATGGGTGGTCTTACAAGGAACAGATGGGTTCCTCCTATGTTTTTGTCAAAGGAGATAATCAAATAATTATTGGTACAAGATTATTTACTAAACACTATTTCCTATGGACAATCCCAAAACAATAGCCTAAAAAGGACATACCCGAAAGGATATGTCCTTTATCTATATATCAGAACTAAATGTATCCCAATTACTTAAATCCCCTGTCTCATAGCCTAAATAGAACCAATAACTTCTTTGGTCAGATGTTCCATGGGTAAAGCTATCAGGGACAACATAACCCCTTGCTGCCTTCTGAATCGCATCATCACCTACAGCTTCAGCAGCTCTAATGGCCTCTTCAATATCTCCAGCTTCCAAATAACCCATATCCTCCACCCAATGAGCCCAAACACCTGATAAGTAGTCTGCTTGAAGCTCAAATCTTACTGATAACTGGTTATACTCTTCCTGGGATACTCTGCTTCTAATATCTTGCATTTGTTCTGTAATTCCCAGTAGTGTCTGAACATGATGGCCTACTTCATGACTGATTACATAAGCAATGGCAAAGTCTCCTGCTGCTCCATACTTGGTCTTTAACTCTTCGAAAAAATCCAAATCTATATATACTGTTTGATCACCGGGGCAATAGAATGGGCCTACAGCTGATGATGTGCTTCCACAGGCAGAACTTACATAATCATGGTATAGAACCAATTTCGGTTCTTTGTAATCTCTATTAAGTTCTGAAAATAATTCCCCCCACACATATTCAGTATCCGCCAAAACCACACTTACAAACTCAGCCATCTCCCTATCTTCTTCTGTTTCTACATATCCAGTATTTCCACCGGTTTGATTCAGGTAACCTAAATTCTGAAGAACTGCTTCTGGTCCTCCAAAAATAAAGCTTATCAAAAGTATAATAATTGCTCCAGCACCACCTATGGATGCTCCTCTACCCATGCCACCTGAAGTCCTTCTATCATCAACATTACTGCTTCTTCGTCTACCTTGCCACTTCACTTATAACCCTCCTTCCACCTACCATATAATTAATATACCCATTTTGGATTCGTAAAGTATTATTGATGAAGATTCTTTTGTTTGAACCTTAATCCATTGTTTATGATTTATTTGTTTTATTGCTATTTTAAACAAGGTCTTGAAATTAACTATCTAGATAAACAGACTAAAAAAACTAAAAATAATGTGTTGAACACTAAAATTACATAATAATAAAACAAACTGTGGCAAATGCCACAGTTATAATCAATAACTTGAAAGTTCTTTAAACATCTCAACAGCTGTTTCAAGAATTTCATCTGGAAAATCATACTCATATGTGTGGAGTTGAGGATAATTAACGCCATTCCCTACATAGAAAATTGCTCCTTTTGTTTCCTTTAAATAGTGACCATAATCCTCACTTCCCCTAAATCCCTTATCCATTTCATTCAACTTGAATCCTTTGGATGTAGCTGCTTTTCTTACTTTATCACTACTTTCCTTATGGTTAGAGGTTACTGGAAACACATCGTTATACTCAATTCCGACTTTTAAACCATATTCTTTTCCCAGTTCGTTTGAGAGTTTCTCCAAACTCTTCTCCAGTTTCACCAACTCTTCCTCATATTCAGCTCTTATGGTCAATAACAAATTTCCTTTGCTAGCGGCGATTCCGAATGCTCTCTCACCAACATCCACCTGGATAACCGTACACAAAACTATTCCCTTATTGTTTGAAGAATTTGTAAAATGTGGTAAAGCATCAATTATTTTAGCGATGGCATAGGCTGGGTTTATTCCGTACTCTGGTTGACTAGCATGGGTAGGTTTTCCAATCATGTGAATAGTCATACCCTTCGATGCAAAATGACTTGTTCCGTCTATGATGCTAATGGAATGTCTCTCAAAACCACTCATATTGTGATATGCAAATATCTCCTCAATATTACATTCCTTAATAAATACCTTAGCTTCAAATGCCCCATCTCCTGATTCTTCAGCATGTTGAAATAGAAAGAAAATATTGTTATCTGATCCATTTTGATCTATTTCTAATGCAAAACCTGCCAATGCTGCAGAATGACCATCATGTCCACATTTATGGGCTACACCTTTATTTATTAAACCATAGGGCAATTCTATACCCTCATCCATTAATATTGCATCAAAGTCAGCTCTAAAAGCAATGTTCTTTTTCCCTATGGGTGAATGGTAAATGGCATAAAACCACTTTCCCCTATCTACAATTTCAAGATTAGTATTTTCTTTTATAAAGTCCATAAGGGTACTTTTTGTGTTTGTTTCATGATTTGATGGCTCGGGGTTAGCATGTAACTCATGACGTAGATCTATAATCTTCTTTAAGTTTTTATCATCCATGTAATCATCTCCATTTTTAGATTTAATTTGAATTATACCATAACTTAATAAGAAAGATACTCTCAGATTAAATTACTGAGAGCATCTTTCTTTTCTTATTTCTTATAAACTACTTTTCCATCTATAATTGTATGTGTGACAATTGATTGTAGATCAAAGGGATGTCTATCCCAAATGACCACATCAGCATCCTTACCCACTTCTATCGATCCAACCCTATGGTCTATCTCAAGTATTTCTGCTGCATTTATTGATATAGCTTTAAGAGCTTCCATCTCATCTAACCCTGACTTATGTGCCAGTGCTGCACACATAGGTAGGTACTCCAATGGAATAACAGGACTATCTGTCATTATTGCAACTTTAACACCTGCATTAACTAATATCTTGGGAGTATCAAATGTCTTATTATTTAACTCAAACTTTGACTTATTCCCAAAGGATGGGCCTACAATGGCAGGATATCCTTCCACTGCTAACTTATCTGCTATTAAATGACCTTCTGTACAGTGCTCTAATGTTAACTTAACACCAAATTCCTTTGCAATTCTTATGGATGTGAATATATCATCTGCTCTATGAGCATGTGCTTTCAATGGTATTTCTCCCTTAACCACAGGAATCATGGCCTCCAGTTTCATATCATATGAAGGAAGTTTGCTACTATCATCACCAGCTTCTTTTATTTTATTATAGTATTCAAAGGATTTGGCTAAGGTTTCACGTAATTTTGCTGCTGTTCCCATTCTTGTTGATGGCATTGATTTTTTTTGTGAATAAACCCTTTTGGGATTTTCTCCAAAGGCACATTTCATGGCAAGGGTCTCAGTTACTACCATATCATCAACTCTATCACCATGTAGCTTTAGTACAGAAAACGTCCCCCCTATTACATTAGCACTTCCAGGACCAGTGGCTGCAGTTGTCACTCCACCTTTAATGGCATTTTCAAAAGCTTCATCTCTTGGATTAATAGCATCTATTGCCCTTAGGTGAGGTGTTATTGGATCTGTCATTTCATTCCCATCATCACCTTCAAAACCTATCCCTTCTTCCCACATACCTATATGACAGTGAGCATCAATAAATCCTGGGAACAAACACTTGCCATTGGCATCAATTACATCCATCTTGTCATTTTCTTCTATGTGTGGTCCAACATCTATTATCTTTCCCTGATCAATCAACACACATCCCTTTTCAATAACAGCTTGTGCCATGGTATAAATCTTTGCGTTTTTAATAAGTAACATTCTTATCCCCCTTTTTATTTCGTCAATCTAAATAATTATACCATATATATTATTTCTTCTGAATGATTTTATACTCCAGGATTATTTAAATAGTTACAATACAGTATTTATTGAATAACTTTAACCTCTAAATGGTATAAAGTAATTAATGAAATTCATATAATTGGAGGTTTACCATGGATAATCATAAGGTCAAGGATATTCTAAACAATCTGAAGAAAGTTATTATTGGAAAAGATGAGGTGCTTGAATTAGTATTAATAAGTCTATTGGCCAAAGGTCACTTGCTTATAGAGGATGTCCCAGGAGTTGGTAAAACTACCCTAGTTAAAGCTCTTGCAAGAAGCCTTGACTTATCATATAAAAGGGTTCAGTTTACTCCTGATTTAATGCCCTCAGATATTTTAGGAGTAAGTATTTACGATAAAGAAAGTGGTACTTTCAATTTTAAAAAAGGACCCATATTTAACCAGATATTATTAGCAGATGAAATAAATAGAACTTCTCCAAAAACCCAATCTGCATTATTGCAAGCCATGGAAGAAGGTGAAGTTTCCACTGAAGATAAGCATTTTGTGCTGGATAGACCATTTATGGTTTTAGCTACCCAAAATCCTCTGGAGTATCAAGGTACTTTCCCGTTGCCCGAAGCTCAATTAGATAGATTTCTTATGAAAATATCCATTGGTTATCCAAATAAGTCTTATGAAATAGAAATACTAAAAAAGCACTCACAAATCAAAGATCTTAGTCAGATAACTCCAGTTGCTTCAGCAGAAGATATAATAATCATGCAAGAACTAGTTGATAGTATAAAAGTTCATGAGGATATTATAGATTATGTGGTTAGCATTGCAAATACAACAAGAATTTATGAAGATTTACGATTAGGTGCAAGTCCCAGAGCTTCAATTGATTTATTAAAAGCTGCAAAGGCTATGGCATTTGTAAAGGGTAGAGCTTATGTTATTCCAGATGATGTAAAGACAATGACCTTGCCTGTTTTAGGTCATAGATTAATAATGTCTTCCGAGGCTAGAATAGGTAGAAAAACCATTGAGGATATACTAAAGGGAATTTTAAATAGGGTCTACGTGCCGGTGATTGTAAATGAGTAGATTTCATTTTGGTAAAACTTTTTTGCTACTGGTAGTGGTATTATTTGTCCTTTTAGTAGGAGGGACTCTTCCTTATTTCATGTTCTATATCGCTTTATTCCTATTTTCCATACCTCTTATTCACAGTTTTTTATCAATAAATAGCATAAGTGGGAAGGTAAAATTGCCCGAAACTGAAGTATTCACTGGAGAAGTGGTTAGGATTGACTACAGCATCGAAAACAACGGGAAATTATCAATTCCATACTTAAAGATATTTAGCAATATCTCTAAGCAATTAACTGGGGATGTAACCAAGGAATCCATATTATCTTTAGAGAAGAGAGAAGTGTACTCAAAGACTGAAGATATTTACTTGAAAAGAAGAGGTTACTATAAAATAGGGGATATTGATGTAACGGTTAAAGACATCTTTGGATTCTATAAGCTCAATAGGAAAATTCAAAGTAAGGCATCTTTGTTGGTTTATCCTGAAATTATAACTCTATCAACCTTTGAGGTTTCTTCCAGCCAACAATCTGGGGAACTACTAATAAAGGATTCATCTTATCTTGATAGAAGTAGAATATCTTCACTTAGAGATTATTCTGAGGGAGACTCAATAAAATCAATCCATTGGAGACTATCTGCCAAAAAGGACACTCCCATCGTTAAGGACTTTGAGTTCAGGGGTGATACTTCAGTTAATATTATTATTGATAATTACAAGGTTAACTTTAAAGATGATTTGGATCGAAGAATGGAAGATAAGGTTGCAACAGCTGTTATGAGTATTATTAACTACTGTTTGGATAATAATATAAATGTGGATGTGGCAACTCAAGATAATGACAATATTACCGTTACCAAAGGTCAGAATAAATCCGATTTAAAATCCTTTCTAGAACTGATGGCTAAATTTGAGGGTAATGGTGCCTATAACTCTAAGGAACTAATTCAAAGAATAGATGTTCCAATTATTAAAGGTACATCTTTAATAATTGTTACCAGCAATCTGGAAAATGGCATAGCTTCAATTGGTCTTGATTACAGACTAAGAGGTTTAAATCCAATATTTATTGTGATAACTGATATGAAAAATAAAAATGGTTATATTGACTTAAATATTGAAAAAGACTTAAGAAAAGAAGGCATTAATGTATATATATTAGATTACCAATCAAGTATAAAAGAGACTTTGGAGGTGCTCCATGGATGATCAAATGGAAAGGTCTCAAAAAATAATAATCTCAATACTATACGTGTTGGTTGTATTTGGATTAAGTCATCTATTGGGCATAGGTATTAACTCAAACATAAATATACCTATGCAATTTTTGATTGTAGTTTTAGTAAGCTTGTTGGTTAAATTTTTCATCTACAATCCTTTTATACTCTATATCTTACTTTCTCTATCCTTAATACTTTCAGTAATGGTCCATAGATTTATAAGACCCTTCATTTTTGACTTCTTGGATAGGATAATTGTTTTATTCAAGAACATTTATAATAATTTTCAGGGTATAGAAAATATCCAGTCTGAAAATATACTGTTTTATTGGATTATTATAGTAACGGTTATCTCACTATTTACTGCCTTGTCATTATTTAAAAGACGTTTCATCTATCTTTTACTTCCGGTTTATTTGTCTTTTTATGTAATATACTGGTATAACTATTACGATATTTCTTTAGGGCTCTTGGCATCCTTCTTATTCTTCTTTATTATTCTTTTAGGGTTGTATAATTATAATAAGGAAAAGGATTCAAATAGTGATGGTCAGTCTTTCTTGGATATCTATCCCATATGGCTAAGAACTACCATAGCTTATAGCTTTATCATTTTAGCTTTAGCGATTGTTTTACCCAAATCTTATAATTATATAAGATGGGATTATTTATCCAGGAAGGTTTATTCAACATTCCCAATTGTTGAAGAGTTAAGATCTTACAATGAATATACACGATCCGGAGGAAATGCTCTTTCTTTTGACTTCTCCATTACTGGTTTTCAAAACACCACATCAAGACTTGGTGGACCAGTTGAACTTAGTCAGAGAAAAATAATGACCATTAGAGCGAAGGAAAAGACATACCTTAGAGGAAAAGTTAATCATATTTATTCTGGTTACTCTTGGGAACCTTACAATTTCCCATTTTTGCAAAGAAGGGTTGGGAGCACCTACAACTTTTACTCCTTTAATGAAAGAGACATGTATAATGAAGAATATATATCTATACTCAATCATAGATTTTCATCCACTACAATATTTACCACCCTATGGCCGACTGAAGTTATAACTGAAAAAGGAAATACCTATTTAATGTCTGGAGATAGGGAAATAGTATTTGGTGAAGGCATTTATGAAGGAGAAAACTATTTTGTAAGAGTTCAAAGACCAGAACCATATGGTATTCAAGTTGCAAGAGGTGTCTTAAATTATAAGGAAGATCTTGAGAATATTAATGTTTACCTAAGTATACCCAACAATATCATCACTCAGAGAACGAGAAGTTTATCAAGGTTTATCACTGATGGATTAGATACTGATTTTCAGAAAGCATCAGCCATTGAAAGCTATTTAAGACGAAATTATGAATATAAACTCGATGTTGAACAGGTTCCAGAAGATAAAGATTTCGTTGATTTCTTTCTATTTGATTCTAGAGAAGGCTATTGCACTTATTATGCATCAGCCATGGCAATACTCTTAAGATTAGAGGGTATTCCTTCAAGATATGTTGAGGGATATCTAGCATATGACAGAATAGATAGTGACCTTTATGAAGTTAGACAAGAACATGCCCACGCATGGGTTGAAGCTTTTATTGAACCAGTAGGGTGGATGACTTTTGAGCCAACTCCTGCTTATTCAACTGAGTTGAGATTAGAAAACTACATTGAACCAGAAGATGATGATGATATTGTTACTCCTGGATCTGAAACACCAACTTCTCCTACTGATGTTGATGGTCCTGGAATTGATGCAGATGATGATATTAGAGGACCATCAAGAGATCCAGGTGGTGGAGATGAACCTACTCCCACACCGGATGAGACAAATAACTATTTAGTATTCCTTGTAATAGTTGCTGGTCTTTTAATTGTGCCATTTAGATTTATCTATGGTTTCATTCTCTATAGTAAAGAAATAAAAAAACACAAACACAAGGGTGATTATAGATATTTGATATATATATATAAGCAGATTATTACTCTCAATGAGTTATTGGGTTATCCACAACTACCTGGTGAAACCCACTTTGATTACTCAAAGAGAATTGGCTATAAGTTCTATGATTACAATGAAGCAGGATTTAATGAAATAACAAATACCTTTGTGGAAACGAAATACGGAGATAAAGAAATCAGTAAAGATCATATTATGCAATTTGAAAAATATAGAGAAACATTGGAAAGCAAGCTTAGAATCCATTGGGGACTAAGAATATATTACTACAGAAAATACGTTAGTAAGAGATATTGGAAAATCTAGAAAGGATGTGTAAATATCAGTACTAATTATTTCAACCCCAGAGACTACTTCACAAAAGATGAGTTAATTAAATTGACACAAAGTTTGATTAGAATACCCAGTCATAAGGATATAAAAGGCCAGGAAAGAGATGTGGCAGAATTTATCCATCACTTCTTATTGGAAAATGAAATACAATCTCAACTTGTTCCTGTTGTAGATGATAGACCAAATGTTATTGCTGTGATCAAAGGTGATGATACAGGTAAGTCAATTATGTTCAATGGTCACACGGACACTGTACTCCCTTATAATATGACTATTGAACCCTTTAGTGGGAAACTAGAAAATGGCAAGATTTATGGAAGGGGTTCTGTGGATATGAAAGGAGCTCTTGCTTCCTTTATAATCACACTTTTAGCTATAAAAAGAAGTGGGTTTACTCCTGGAGGAGACATTGTCTTTACAGCAGTTATTGGTGAGGAAGGTAAAAGCGAGGGTACTGAACATCTAATAAAGTCTGGCATTAAAACGGATGCAGCAATTGTTGGGGAACCTTCGGATTATGAGTATGCCGTTGGTCATAGAGGTCTAGAGTGGTTCGATGTAACTATTTATGGCAAGGCTTCCCATAGTGGGAAACCTGAAAATGGAGTAAATGCAATTGAACATGCCATGACCTTTATACAAAGAGTAAAGCAGGACTTATATCCTGTTTTAAAGAAAAAGCATGCAGAGTATATGGGTGATTCTGTTATGAATTTTGGAACCATTTCTGGAGGTACAGAACAAAGTACTGTGGCAGATAAATGTATCATAAGACTTGATAGAAGGTATATTCCAGGAGAAACAATAGAATCCGTGATGAAGGAATATCAGGATATAATTGATAATCTTCATAATGAGGATCCTACATTTAGAGCTAAAATCGAAATTACACCTGAAAGTCTTTTGGAACTATACCATCCTCCACTTATAACATCTATTAATGAACCCATTGTATCTGCAATAAGAGAATCTATAAGGGATGTTATAAAAAGAGAGCCTGCCATTACAAGAGGTATGGGATGGTCAGATGCAGCACTTCTAAAAACCTATGCACACATACCAACTATTGTGTTTGGTCCTGGTGATTTAACCTTGGCCCATACAGAAATAGAGTATGTGGAAGTTGAAGATCTTGTAAAGGCGGTTGATATATACTGTAGGGTTGTACAGAGGTTCACCAAATTGATGGATTAAAAAAAAGGAGATAACTCACAATACTGAGTTATCTCCTAAGTTTATTTTATTATCTAGCTACTTCGTAAGCTTCTGTTACAACTGCCAAGTATCCTTCAACTGTTATTGTAACTGAAGAAGTTAACTCTGGAACATCTGGTACGTTTTGGTGAGAAGCATCTACTTCCTTAACTTTTAAATTGTTAATTTCAGTAATAGTTTTTCCTACCATCCACTCTTCTAGAGCAGCGATTTGCTCAAACCACTCTTTTTGGATTCCTGATGCTCTTAACATTCCGTAATCTGCTCCAAGTTCAGCTTTAGTTTTTCCAGGAACAGTTTTGTCAGATGATACTTTACCTTCTGCATCAAATGGAACTCTTACTTGTGCATTGTCTATTATTGTAGCTACAACTTTACCATCTTTATCAAATGCAGTAGCTGCCATGTAAGTATCAACTTGTGCTTGTGCAGTAACTGGGTTACCATTAGCATCTGTTCCTGCATCTCTTGACTTATTAATGTGAGTTTCAACACCTAGTCCAACAGTTTCTGCTTCAGCGTCAACTGCATTGTTCCAAGCTTCTTCCACTGCTGCAAGATAACTTTCAACTGTAATAGTTACTGATGAAGTTAATTCTGGAACATCTGGAACATTTAGATGTGAAGCATCTACTTCCTTAACTTTAAGACCTGTTATCTCTGCTACAGTCTTACCAATCATCCACTCTTCAAGTGCTTCTATTTGCTCAAACCACTCTTTTTGGATTCCTGATGCTCTTAACATTCCATAATCTGCACCAAGATCTTTCTTAGTTTTAGCTTCTGCTGCTTTGTCTGAAGTTACTTTCATGTCAGCATCATAAGCTACTCTTGTTTGTGCTACGTCGATAAATACACTAGCTACTTTACCATCAGCATCAAATCCAACTGCTGCCATAGTAACATCAACTTGTGCCTGAGCTAATACTGCGTTTCCATTAGCATCAGTTCCCATATCTCTTGACTTTGCAATTGAAATGTTCTGTCCAAGACCTAATTTAGCTATTTTACTAGCTGGTTCTGGTTCTGGAGTTGGCTCTGGTGTCGCTGGCTGCTCTGCTGGTGGAGTTGGCTCTGGTGTTGCTGGCTCCTCTTTTGGTGCACAACCAACTAATGCAGATGTGACTAGTACTAATACAAGTACCAATGATAAAAGTTTTTTCATTATTAAAACCCTCCATTTATGTATTGATATTATTTTAACACTTTTGATTATACATCTTTGTTTGTTAATTGACAAGTCTTTTATTGAAATATTGTTATATTTCCATGTATCGTTGCCAATTAATTAACATTCGTCCAATCACATTCTCTAATTTATCATATCTTTTTATTCGTTGCAATGATTTTATTACTCTAAATCGATTTATAAGATTGATAATTTTAAATTTATATATGTATTCCTAATACCATGCTAAAGTATAAATCCGTTTAGAAAAAAGCAAAGTGCTTTAACAACTAATCCCATTAAAGCCCTTTGCTTTATAAATCATTACTTGATTATTAATACTGAAGTCTTAATATGATGTAATACTTTATCAGAAACACTACCTATTAGGGTTCTTGAGAATGCTCCCGCACCTCTGCTTCCCATGATAACTAGATCATACCCTCCATCTTCTGCTAATTTTACTATTTCTTCAACCACATCACCTGTTTTATACATTGCTGTCATTTTCCCGGGAAAACCCTCAAATATCTCCTCAGCTTCCTTTAAAATTCTTTCAGTGTTCTCCAATTCTGTCTTTCCTAACTGAGCTTTCAATGTGGTATTATGAGTATACACATTATCCCATATTCCAACCACATTAAGAATTGTCACTTCACTATTTAAGGCTGTTGCCAGTTGTTTTGCCTTAAACAATGCCTTTTGTGAGTATTTTGAACCATCCACAGCAACCAGTATTTTATTCACATATATCCCCTCCTTTAGGGCTACTAGAGGCTAATATCTGTCATATCTGGCAAGTCAAACATATTTACAAACTAAGGTTGATTGACACTTTCTGGGAACCTTTCATAGGCTCTTTGCATAAGTCTTGATTTATTCACAATATGTCTTTCGTGTTTTCCAAAACAGAACCGCCCTTCTGAATCTAAACCTTCAAAGTCTAAGTATACTCTGCTGCCATCTATTTCTTTTACCTTTATTCTTATGTCTATTGGTTCACCAATTAATGTTGGATTCTCATGGGACAGTTGAACAAAGGTTCCAACAGTAGTGTATCCATCGGGTAGAAGTTTATCCAATATTTGAGTGGAGCCTTCAATTATCATGTTAATTACTGCTGGAGTTGATACTAAATAAGAAAATTCCAAAGAACCTGGTAAATCTGAAGCATCTGAAGGTCCTGTTATCTTTCTTACATCATTAATTAAACCTTCTTTAATATTATGTTCTATCATTACTCATCCCTCCATATCATAAATTGGAATTAAGTCATTACTACATGACTCTAAATTGACACTTGCCCCCAGATTATTTCCATCACTTCCTATTGGTATTATACCCAAATCTCAATCCTGAACTTCATTAATTTACAGTGTTATCTTGAGCTTTTCCCATTATCTGCATATATAGTACCCTTAGATCTCTTTCCCCAAGAATCATAGGTACAGGGTAAAGGGGATTAGCTTCTGATAAAGCTCTATTTATCATAAGTGGAATGTCCTTATCATCTATTCCCTGGATTTTATTTGGTATTTCTAAGTAATTATTTAACTTTCTGATTTGACTTATAAACTCCTTGGCATTCTCCTCTGATGATTTGCTACTATCAAATACATTAATAATTTTAGTTAGATCTGATAATTTCTCATAAACAGAGCTCCCAAAATAGTCCAGAACATACGGTAGAATGACAGCATTTGCGTGTCCATGTGGGATATTATAAAAACCACCAAGGGTATGAGCAATGGCATGAACATACCCCACATAAGCCCTAGTAAATGCCAATCCTGCATAATGGGAAGCTAGCAACATATTTTCCCTTGCAGTAATATTTTCTCCATCATCAAATGCAGTTTTTATATTATCGAAAATCAATTTGATTGCCATTTCACTTAATTCTATTGTCTCTTTAGTATTACTATTTCCTATGTAAGCTTCAACTGCATGGGTTAATGCATCCATACCTGTTGTAGCTGTAATAGATTTAGGTAAACCTATAGTTAAATTAGGATCAAGAACTGCATATTTAGGAATAAGATTTAAATCATTTATAGGGTATTTTTCATGGGTTTTACTATCAGTTATTACAGCTGCCAATGTTCCTTCACTACCTGTACCTGCTGTTGTTGGTACTGCAAAAAATGGCGGGATTTTTTTTCTTATCTTGAACAACCCTTTCATCTGGGAAACCTTCATACTCGGTCTTGCTACTCTTGCACCCACTCCCTTGGCACAATCTATAGGTGATCCTCCACCAAATCCAACTATTCCATCACAATTACTGGATATATAAACGACGTATGCTTCCTCTATATTATCAATAGTTGGATTCTGAGAGGTATTATCGTAAATCATAAACTCTATGGCCTTTTCCTTTAGTAATTTAAGGAACTCCTCCATTAGTCCCAAACTAACTATGGTTTTATCTGTCACAATTAGAACTTTTTTGCAACCCAAAATCATAATCTCATCAGGTAGCATTAGAATACTGTTTGGACCCCTTATTAGTTTTGGTTTCGTCCAAGGTAATAATCTAGATGCAAATTTCATAACGAATTGATAAATCCTACAAAAAAACTTATACATTGCACACCCCCCCTACTTTAAAAACCTTTAGTTTGACCTTTATACGGAGGACTTTTACCTGCCCTAAATTCATCTATCCCCGGTCCTTTAAGGCTTTTAAGCCTCCATATCCCATAAATATAACTAATTGTTAAAACTGTAAGTGTAGCTGGAAAACCAAGCAGGGTATTTATCCATGTACTTTGCAACAAATCCCCTCTGTTATAAACTCCAATTTGTAAAGTCATTCTAACTAAAAATAAGAATCCCCATAGTATTGTAACTTCTCTGTATGCTGGCTTAATGTCCTTTCTTAAAAACCACTCCCATTCCCAACCTCTAAACAAATGACTTGCCCAGGCAGCCATTGGTCGACCAATTGCCAAAGTCAAAACGGCAACAAATGCAAGAAATCCACTTGTTATTATTCGTGGAATAAAAAAACTATTGGCATTACCTGAAAAAAAAACGAAACCAGAAGCAATAGCAACAGCTATAGTCCCTCCTAAAGCATAATTAATAGACTGTTTTTTAATCATTCTTAGTACTCCCAAGATTATTGATGCACCTATTGCTATTACTATCCCTGGATATAATCCTAAAAGATTATTGGTAATTAGAAAGACAAAAGGAGGTAATATGGCATCAAAAGTCTTCCCCTTAATGACATTTTTTAATTCTTCTATAACATCTTTTCCTAAGTTGCCCATAATTTCTCCCTTCTCATCATTCAATTACTTATCTTTCCCTTCCACTTGCCTAGAAAGAATTCTTCCAGATCACCTTTAGATCTATGAAGATTAATAGCTACATATAATGCCCCTGTAAAAAACCCAAAAATCATCATTGCAACAACCCAAACTACAGAAACCAAAACATTCCTTTCCCTAAATACTATCCATATTGAAAAAATGCTAAATCCTACATATAAATCAACCAATGATACTATTCCCCATGGATTATTCAATATTACTGATCCATCTTCAAAAAAATTCCCTACTGTGAATCCATAAATAAGAACTACTGTCATTGCAAGTACACCAAGCCATGCAATTAATTTTGCTGTTTTCATCTTATCCCCCCTATGGTTTAAGCCTTATTATCTTTTTTGGATTTTATCCCCCTGATAAACTCTCTTCTAGCTTCTCTTCTTTTTTCAAAAAATTCTACTATGTCATCTGTAATTACTTTTCTAAATGTCTTGTTTCCCTCTTGAAATAGTAAATCCATAACACTCTTAAGGTTATCCTGAGTCTCCTTTCCTAAATTCTTAAAAGTCTTAATCAAAGCATCTGCAATTGCTAATTTCGCATTGTTTATATCACTTAAAGTATCTGCTCCTGTCCCCTTAATAACATCAAAAAGAGTGTTAACAAAACTTTCCCTTTCCTCATTGGACAGACTTGAAAGCCATGAATTTATTGTACTATTAATACCTAGACTCTCCTTTGTAAGACCTTCCTTGTATATAAAGCTTTTACCCATTAACTCCCAAAGAAAAGGATTATGTTGGAATATGGTTATCCCTTTACTACTTACTATATGTCTTTCCACACTTTGCTCCATTAATAATCCTACTATTGATGACTCGGGAACTATGGAAATTATTCTGTCCTTAATCCTTAAGTATCCTTCTTTATGCAAGAATTCTTTTTGAAATCCTGGTCCATCGTTACTGTAAACTTCTAATATCCTATCAAAATCAACTTCATTAACATGACTAGCTCCGTAAATTGATAAATTCCCTCCTTTTGAATGTCCCCCTAAGATGAACTCACCCTTATACTTTTCCATTGCTTTCTTTGTATAATTAACAGCTTCTTTCTGGGACTGAATCTCATCCTTAAAGCTCATTTGCAAGTCTTCTTTCCACCCTGCTAAGTTATCATCAGTACCCCTAAAACCAATAAAATGATAGTCTTTTTCCAAAGAAAACACCATTGCTGCAAATTGCTTTGATATCTCTCCATCCAGTTGGCTTTCATAAGATGATAGAATGATATTTCCAAATCTTGTTGTCTGTGATGCCAATTTGAAAAATTCTGGAACATCCTTTAGGAAAGGAAGGTCTTTCAAATGCGTTGTATCTTTATTATTCTTATATATTTCATATGTATTCTTAAGTATAACTTCTCCACTTTCAGCCATTGAAGGAACAATTCCTTCAAAATCTATGTAAGTTAATATGGATAATACCAGATTATCCACTTCATTAAACTCATCATTCTTAAAGGACAAATCCCCACGCCAATTTAAATAATCTATTACATTTGCCATAAATACATCCCACCAATTTTATTTTTTAAATATATACCCTTTTTTTGTAAAAACAGCCTCTTTATGGGATTTGACTATATGTTTTTTTAATCATATAATTTATTTATCAAATGGAGGTGATTTAAAATGCACTACAAGGAACTTGATACACCTGCACTAGTCGTAGATAAGAATATAATGATTGACAATTTAAAGAATATGCAAGAATATGCTAACAGAAATGGAGTGTATCTTAGGCCCCATACTAAAACCCATAAATCCAGTTATCTAGCAAAACTCCAAGTTGAGCTGGGTGCAACTGGAATTGCAGTTGCCAAGGTTGGTGAGGCTGAGATTATGGCTCTTAATGGTCTTGATAATATTCTTATTGCCAATGAGATTGTTGGAAAAATGAAATTATTAAGAGTCTCTAATTTATCAAAAAAGAAAAATATACTTTTTGGAGTTGATTCCATTGAACAACTATTGATGGTGGATGAAGTATTTTCAAAAGAAGGATCCATTGCTAATGTATTGGTAGAAATAGAAGTTGGAGAGAATAGATCTGGGGTTATTAATAAGGATGATTACATTAATATACTTCATTTTATTAATTCAAGAGATAGTATATGCTTTATGGGAATATTCTCCCATGATGGCAATTCCTACTCTGCTAAAGATAAGGATCAGTGTTTAGAGATTCATCTAGAAAGCCAAAGGAGGACTTTAGAGTTTGCAGAGATAGCTAAGTCAATGGGTATGAATCCCAGTATCGTAAGTGTAGGTTCCACACCTTCACTGATTAACGACTTTCCTATACTAGAAGGCATAACTGAAATAAGACCAGGTACTTATATTTTCATGGATGCTGCTCAGGCTAATGCATATGGTGACTTAAGTAAAAATGCTGCTTGGGTTACCACCACAGTAATAAGCAAGCCAACAGATGATAGAGTAATAACTGATGTTGGAGCAAAGGGATTGACCATGCAAACTAGAACAAATGGATTTACGCAAACTAAAGGCATGGGAATAATTAAGGATTTTAAAAATGCATACATTCATCAAGTCTACGATGAACACGCTATCATATATAATAAAGAAATTAGAGATTCTATAAAAATAGGAGATGTGATCGATGTAATTCCTAACCATATATGCCCTGTTGTAAATTTACATGAAAGTATATACTTAATAAACCAAGGGATAGTGGAATCTGAGATTCCAGTGGATTGCAGAGGTAAACTAAAGTAGAGGAGATGAGATTTTGAAGAAGATTACTCCAGATTATAAGATAGAGAATAAAGGTCATTACAGTCCAGGAATAATCTCTAATGGATTACTGTTTATATCAGGTCAACTATCAATAGATCCTGATACCAGAGAAGTTCCAAAAGGTGGAATAGTTGAACACTCTAAACTTGCTTTGTCAAACCTTGATAGGGTGCTAAATGAAGCAAATCTTTCCAGAGATAAAATAATCCAATGTAGAGTTTACATCACCAATATTAATGATTGGGATGATTTTAATAAGGTATATGGTGATTTTTTTGGATCCCATAAACCTGCTAGAGCTGTGGTTCCTGTAAATGAGCTGCATTATGGATGCTTAGTAGAAATTGAAGCCATTGCTGAACTTTAAAAAAGATGAGATTAGACTCTCATCTTTTTTGATTGAAAATATAAACTTCTATTAATGGCACTGACTATGGCTACAGCAGGGATAGAATTGTATAATTTCCCTCTATATTTTATCCCCCTACAATCAATATCCTTACCCACCATATCAGAACAGGATTTACAGTAATTTTGAACCTCCTGGATATCTATTATTCTATGTATTGGCAACCCATTTATTACTATCAAATTGGAATACTTAATATTATCCTCACTAAGCTTGACATCTTTTAAGAATACTTTTATATTCTTCCCCTTATGTTGTTCTTTAACATATCTTATGGACTTCAATAGGTTACTATATGTTTGGTTGCACCTATCACAGGTCTCTCCATTAACTTCTAAGTGAAACCATTGAATATAAATTTTTATCATCATTCTATCTCCCTACCAATATCAAATTCACTAATTAACTTAGGTCCCCTTATTACTTCTCTTTTGGCTTTGAGTATTCCCTCTCTATTTGGCCTAATTTTCCATCTAATAATCTGCACCTTATCCTCAACTATTTCAATGCCAGTTATAGTAGTTGGGTAAATACAACAACCAGTATTAAAGTATGGTAAATCACCATTTCTAGGAAACTTAAATCTATGGGTATGGCCACATATTAACATCTTCTTATGCAATTCTATCCACTTATTGTAGTTTCTTTCAATTTTATGTCTTTTATGAGAGTTCTTTACTGGACTGGCTGGATTCTTTACACCAAAGGAGTGCATAAACCTCCAGAAATATTTTAGAGATAGCATAGTGAGTCTCCAAATGTGATCATTGGAAAAATCCCCCTGATGTCCATGCAAAACAAATATTTCCTGCTTTGTTTCCTTGTGCTTTAATATTATAGCTTCAACAGGTTTAAGATTCTTTAGAAAATCATATCTTTGCTCCCTGTACTCATTGTAGTAAGTATAGTAATACTTTTCAACATACTCAGGATCTTTTAAATACATATTATGATTTCCATAAATCATAATAAGCTTATGGTGATAATGAAACTTCTTTATCGCTTCAAAAACATCATGGTGTGCTTTTTTAATAAATTTGAATTTTGGCTGTTCCCATAATTCATCTCCATCCCCCACCTCCACATATGTAAACCCATTTTGATAATAATAATTCAGGGCATGAAGATAAAGGTTTTGATTTTTAGTAAATTCATCAGAATGACTACCATCACCTCTGTGACAATCACTCAGAAATATATACTTGGAATCCTTGTCAAATTCAATAACTTCTGCATTTTCAAAGGCATTGGTTAGTCTCTTAATGGTTTGCATAAAATCACCTGCTTCTTTATTTTATAGCTTAATTATACCCTTTTAGTGGAAAGATAAAAATACACTATTATCTACTCATCTGCAAACCTATAACCTACCCCTACTTCAGTCATAATAAATCTATGATTACTGCTATCTTTTTCTATTTTACGTCTTAAGTTAGCCATAAATACCCTTAATCCTTTAGTGTCACTTCCTCCTTCATACCCCCAGATCTGTTTAATTATATAGTTATGTGTTAAGACTTTTCCCTGGTTAGTAATCAATAAATGCAATAATTTATACTCGATAGGTGTCAAATGTATTTCTTCACCATCGACAAATACCCTACGTTTCTCAAAATCAACTATCAAGTAATCATTTTCATATTTGTTATCTTCATACTCTCTTAAGCTTCTACTTAAGCTTCTCTCAGCAACTCTAATTCTAGCCATTAGCTCTCCCAGGTGAAATGGCTTGGTTATATAGTCACTTGCTCCAAAATCAAGTGCTTCTATTTTCTCCTTTTCCTGAGTTCTGGCTGATACAACAATAATTGGCACCTCAGAAGTCAGTCTTATCTCTTTTATAATCTCCAGCCCATCCATATCTGGCAATCCTAAATCCAGTAGTATTAAATCAGGATGGTAGGATGAAAAAATAAATAATCCATCAGTGGCATCTGGGGATACAAAAACCTCGTATCCACTATTCTTTAGTGATAAACTCAGAAAGTTAGAAATATATTTGTCATCTTCAATTATCAAAACTTTAAAATCGCCAACCATATCTACACCTCCAATGGTAGACTAAATGTAAATATACTCCCCTGTGGATCATTAGGCAAATAATATATGCTTCCTCCATGAGCCTGTACAATAGCTCTGCAAATTGTCAATCCCAATCCTATTCCTTTTTTACCATCTATAACACTCTTTTCTGTAGTTACAAATCTATCAAATATTCTTTCAACTAACTCCTCAGGTATTCCTTCTCCAGTATCTTTTATGGACACAATAATCTCTTTTTCTCCTTTTTCTACTTCAAGTATGATATCACTCTTCTCTGAAGTATGGTTGATTGCATTTTCAATTAAATTTATAATAACCTGAACAATAAGCTTTCCATCGATGCAAATAGAAATCATGTCATCTGGTAGTATGACCTTGAAGTTTCTACCTTTTATTAATCTTTTTGTATGGCTTACAGCTTCACTTACTACATCATCTATCAGCTCTTCTTTTTTATTTAGCTCGAACTTGGAATCATTTATCTTTGTCATACTGAGAATATTTTCGACTAAATTAATCAACCAAAGAATTTCTTCACTTATGTCTGTTGCCAGCTGTTTCCTTTCTTGATCACTTAATGTATCATATTTGTCAGCAAGAACATTACCAGCACCTGATAATGCAGTCAAAGGACTTCTCAAATCATGGGATACCGACCTAAGAAGAGTTGCCTTTAATTTTTCTCTTTCCATTGCAATTCTTATATTTTCTCGCTCAGAATGAAGTTGGTCTCTGTCCAGTGCAATTCCTAGCTGAGTCGCTATTGAATCTATTATTAAATTATTCTGTCTATCCTTAATACGATCAGAACTATTTATTTTAATAATACCAAGCACTGATGTTTTGGTCTTTATTTCAAAATCTACTGTATTCAATGTATCTGATATTTCATCTAAATATCCTCTCTTCTTTGAGTATATTTCTATGTTTGCATCATATCCAGTATATTCTCTTATTAGTTCCTTAGCCTTACTAATCATATTAGAAGCACCATTTATTGACAAAAATTCAGCTGCAATGTTATATAGGATTACAGATGTTCTTTCATTTTTGTTGGAAATAATAATCTGTTGCTGTAGTTTAGAGGTTATTCTTCCAGAAGTAATTGCAGTAACTAGAAAGAATATCAATAAAACGATATCACTTGTATCTGAAATTACAAATGTAAATCTGGGTTCTGTATACAAAAAGTTAACCAACATAAGACTTAGTACAGAGACAATTATCCCCCAGATATAATTATTAGTAAGTACTGTAGTAAAAAGAACTCCTAATAAGAAGATCATTATTATGCTTTCCTTATCAATACCTAAGAAATTCATTATATAAGAACCAAGACCAGCTATCGCAAAAATTATAACTGCAACCATACTATCCCTTATCTTTTTATTATTTATCTTATCCATATTTATTCTCCTTTGAGATAGTATAGCAACAATAAAGATTATTTGTCTATAATTTTCAAAATATCATCCTTACTTCCTGCAATAAGAAGATGTTCTTCTCCTTTGAAAACATACTCCGCATTGACAATTGGTGTTACATGACTATTAGCTTTAAAACCAATAATATTAACATTGTATACCGGTCTTATATTTAGCTCCTTTATTGTTTTTCCAATCCAACTTCTAGGAACTAATATTTCAGATATGGCATATTCATCAGTAAGTTCAATATAGTCAAACGCAGTCTTTGAACTGTATTTGACTGCTGCTCTTTGAGCCATGTCTCTCTCAGGATATATTACATCATCTGCGCCTATCCTAATAAGAAATTTTGCATGTATATCTCGATCTGTCTTTGAAACAACATAAGGTGCACCTAAATCCTTTAACAAGGATGTTATTTCTAAAGAAGATTGAAAGTTGTCACTGATACAAACAAAACAAATATCAAAATTACTTACACCAAGAGACCTTATTACATCTTCATCCTTACAATCTCCTATTTGTGCCCTTGTAACAATGTGAGCTATTTTATCAACTTCTTCCTCATTGGTATCCACAACCATAACTTCGTTGCCTAATTCAACTAATTTAGTTGCCAAATGCTTCCCAAATCTACCCAAACCTATAACTAGCATTGATTTCATCCATAGTCACTCCTATCCTATTATTACCTTTTCTTCAGGATTTCTAACTTTCTTAATTACTTTTTTCTCAGTCACAGCCATAAATATGGTCAAACTTCCAACCCTTCCGCTATACATCAAAATCACTAATACAATCCTTGACAATGAATTTAGTTCCCTAGTTACACCCATTGTTAGCCCCACAGTGCCTATAGCAGAAAATACCTCAAACAGTATATCCTTTATGGGCAGAGGCTGAATTACCAATATTAAAAATGTACCCAATACTATTAAAATTATATAATATGCAGAACTGAAGAAGGATCTTTTGACTACACTTAGGTTTATTCTTCGTCCATATATATTTACATCTTCTTGTTTCTTGAAATATGTCACTATGGCCATAATAAGGATGACAAAGGTAGTTATCTTTATCCCTCCTCCTGTCGAACCTGGACTAGCTCCTATAAACATTAATATCATTGTCAAGAAAGAGCTAGCTTCTGTTAAGTTAGCTGTATCAATTGTATTGAAACCAGCGGTTCTAGGTGTTATGGAATGGAACATTGAAGCAAGTACTCTATCACCCATTGATAACCCATCTAAAACATTGTCTCTTTCTACAATCATAAATAATATAAAGGATACAAGTATAAGTATAACTGTAGATGTTAAAACCACCTTAGTGTGAAGCTTGTATTTTCTATAATTAAGCTTTTTGGTAAAAAGATCATCCCATACTATAAATCCAATTCCACCTATTACTATTAGACTCATTACAACTAAGTTAACAACTAAATCCGTTGAAAAATGAGTTAAAGAGGAATATGGTTCCAATGTTCCCATAAGATCAAAACCAGCATTGCAAAAGGCTGATACAGAATGGAATATGCCAAACCATATTCCTTTTGATAATCCAAAAATTGGATAGAACTTTATACTTAGAATAGTCGCACCAATAATCTCAAATATTAATGTCCCCATTATAATATGTTTCACTAATCTTACTACTCCACTAATCTGCATGGAACTTACAGCTTCCATAACATATGATCTTTCTCTTAAGCCAATTCTCTTTCCTAGAACCATGGAAAATAGAATTGCTATTGTCATAAAACCTAATCCTCCGGTTTGAATAAGTATAAGTATAATCAGCTGCCCAAAAAATGTGAACTGACTCCATGTGTCAAAAACTACCAAGCCTGTTACACATGTTGCAGATGCTGCAGTAAACAACGCATTTACAAATCCTATGCTCACTCCAGTTTTACTTGAGATAGGCAACATTAGTAAAATCGTTCCTACTAGAATTATTGTTGCAAATCCTAAAGCGATGGTCTGTTTAGCTCCTAATCTTATATCATTAAACATGGTCCCACCTCTTTATGGATTCAAGAGTCTCTACATGAAAATTACTATTTAAAATGACAACATCAATACCAACATTGTTGAAGATTTCCTCATATATACCATCGTTACATCTTGCTATTGTAAAAATATTTGGAAAGTAATGTTTAAAGTCACTACAAATAGTCATATTTTCAAGATCGTTATCTGACATAGCTATTAATATATCAGCTCTTATTAGTTTGTAACTCTCAAAATCCTTTATTATCCTTGTCTTCTTATCTTTAATTTCTTTTTTTAACTGGAAAGACTCCAACTCATTATTATTATCAGTAAAGATTAAGACAGCCTCTGACTCATCTCTTTTAAGAAAACTACTTTGCATATTACTTACTAAGGAATGATCCACTAGATTCATTAGAAAATATCCCAACGCTGCAAAAATCAAAACAAAAATAATAATTAGAATTTGATCCATAACACCACCTTCCTTCTACCTTAAGTGTATGAAAAATGGCATTAATATAGTGTCCCAATTTCTCTAAAATATGTTAATATAGTGTTAATTTTCTTTCTGTTAGTATTTTTTAATCAAATATCGCTAAAATAAAAAACCCAAACACTATTTCGAATCTAGTGTTCGGGCTATAATAAGAAACTATCTATAACTGGACTAATTATAATACAAGTTTTCAGAAGGGAATATTGGATCACACGTTACATCAATTCCAATTTTTCTTAAAATCTGTTCCTCCCCATCATTAAGCATGACAGTTGAGTGGGCTTGAGCACCTTTCAGTTCTGAAAGTTTTTCCAATGCAAGCTGAGCAGTTGGGTTTGTAACAGCACCAATACTTAGAGCTATCAGGGCTTCATTGGCATTCAATGTTCCAATCTTACTATTTAGGCTAACCATATTCAAGTTCTTGATGGTATCTATTATAACAGGAGACAATAGTAATATCTCATCTCCAATATTTGCTAGGGTTTTAATAGAATTCAATATAGCTGCTGAACAGGCGTCCATCAGCTTAGAACCTCTTCCTGTAATTATTCTACCATCATTTAATTGAATGGCTATAACTGCAGTAACATCATTCTCCTCGACCTTCTCCTTAAGTCTATTTGCATATTCTCTTGCTGGGATTACAGGAGCTCTATCTTCTTTCTTTAACTCAAGTTCCTCCATTATTAGTCTCATCCTATTTAATACTTCCTCATCCAGGAGACCTTTCTTGTAATCACACTCTGTTGCAAAGCTTCTTCTAATAATCTCCTGTCTTGATGCTTCTTTTACAATCTCGTCATCAACAATGCCAAATCCTATTCTATTAACGCCCATATCAGTGGGTGAATGATAGATAGATTCCTTTCCTGTTATTCTTTCAATAATTCTTTTTATAACTGGGAACATCTCAATATCTCTATTGTAATTAACTGCAACTTGATTGTATTTTTCAAAATGGAAGTAATCCATCATATTGACATCCTTAAGATCAACTGTTGCAGCCTCATATGCTATATTTAAAGGATGCTTCAATGGTACATTCCACACTGGGAATGTCTCGAACTTTGAGTATCCTGCAACTCTGTTATTCTTATGTTCATGATAAAGTTGGTTTAAACAGGTTGCTAATTTTCCACTACCTGGTCCAGGGGCGGTTACAACTACAATTGGTTTAGTTGTTGGTATATAAGGATTGCTTCCATAACCTTCTTCACTAACTATCTTCTCCACATCTGAAGGGTATCCTACTATAGCAAAGTGAGTGAATACCTTAATTCCCCTTCGCTCCAGTTTGTTGATGAACAATTTTGCAGAGGGTTGTCCATTGTATCTTGTAATAACAACGCTGTTAACTTCTAGTCCAAATCCTCTTAATTCATCTATCTGCTTAAAAACATCCATGTCATATGATATTCCATAATCTCCACGAATCTTGTTTCTCTCAATATCACCAGCATAAACACAGATTATTATCTCTGCCTTGTCCTTAAGCTTTTGTAAAAGCTTGATCTTAGCATCCTGATCGAATCCAGGCAATACTCTCTGTGCATGCATATCTCCAATCAATTTTCCGCCAAATTCTAAGTATAGTTTGTCAAAATTATTGACTCTTTCAAGTATAAATTTCGATTGTTCTTCAATATATTTCTGAGGATCAAAACCCAATTTCTTCATCAGCCTACTCCTTTTAAATATTAATAATCAACTCAATGACCATTATACCATATATATTTTGGATTTAAATTTCTAAATTGAAATTCCCACAAAATAAATTTAAGGATAGCTCTTGCTACCCATAAATTATACTCCTTCAATTAAAAAGAGCTTACCCTTTAAAAGATAAGCTCCTAATTACTATCTCTGTGCTTCGTACTTTCTTAATAGACTAACAAATAATCCTGGTACCTTTGCCATATTTTCTGGAGACTCAACGAAGGAAATTCTAAACTGAGTGCTTCCTGGATTTTCTTCTCCCTTATCTACATTATAGAATCCTTTCATTGGTGCAACTAAAAGAGTTGTTTCCACTCCATCCACATCAATGGAACCTTCACCTGCACAGTATAAAACAAAATCAATTGAATCAAATCCTGGTTTAACTACATTTCTAACATCAATAACTGAATAGATTGACGCATCAGGACTTGAGACAATAAGTCCTGGTTCCTCCTCAAGTAATCCGTTGTAAACATTCACAATAACATCTCTGTAATAGTCTCTTTGTTGCTTACACCACCCAAGAATATCCTCTTTGGATTCGTGAGCAAGTGCACCAAATATATACTGACCTATTACATTGGCACATAGGTTAGCTGTATACTCTGCTACTGATCTGTTGTTAAACTCTGGGCTATCTGTTATTACTGCTCCAATTCTTAATCCACAAGCATTCCAAACCTTAGAGGCTGTTTCAATACTGACTCTTCTACCCTCAATACCTGGAACATCTTCATCAGTAACTCCCCAGATACTTACTAATGGTTCGTCATCCTTGTAGTACAACTCTCTATATGCCTCATCACTTACCATCCACATATTATACTTAACACAAAGCTTTGCCAGATCCTTTAACATGTCATAGTCATATAATTGTCCAGTTGGATTATCATATGGTATTACCAGTAATCCCCCAGGATTGTGCTCTTTTATCATAGCTTCTATCTCTTCCATCTTTGGAAGATTGAATTTCCCATCATCACCCATATGTCTTTTAACTGTTACAGTTTTTCTTCCAATTCTTTCTGCAAATGAAATATAGTTTGT